>JAKJEU010000060.1 GCA_022705265.1 Pseudomonadota bacterium
GTTATGGGCGCATTGATGACGGGGATAATCATTGCGGGCAAGACGGGGGCTTCTTATGCGGCGACGATTGGGACTATGCAAGTTAACGAGGAAATTGACGCTTTAAAAACTTTGGGAATTTCGGAAATTGATTTTTTGCTTATTCCACGCATGATATCACTTATGTTAATGATGCCTCTTTTAGCCGTATTTTCCGACCTTTTGGGAGTGTTGGGAGGAGGTTTTGTCGGAGTATTTTTACTTGATTTACCATTATCAGAATACATTGATGCTTCGTTAAAGGCTTTGTTTTTAAACCATTTTTTAATTGGCATTTTACACGGTTTTGTGTTTGGGATTGTTATTGCGTTTTGCGGTTGTTATCACGGCATAAAATGTAAAAAAGACGCCGAAAGTGTGGGTAAAGCGACCACGAACGCGGTTGTTTCTTCGATTGTTTTTATCATTGTTGCAACTTCGATTATCACCATTTTATGCGAGGCTTTTAAATTATGACAGACAAGATAAAAGTTTCAGATTTAGAAATAGCCTATGACGATTTTGTGTTGATGAAAAACTTAAATTTCACGATAAAGCAAGGCGACATTTTCATAATCATGGGCGGAAGTGGTTGTGGTAAAAGCTCTTTGTTAAAAATATTAACTGGGCTTAAAAAACCAAAACTTGGCAAAGTTATAATTGATGATATTAATTTTTGGGAATGTGAAGAAGAAGACCGCCTTAACATCATGAGAAAAAATGGGCTTTTGTATCAAAGCGGGGCGTTGTTCAGCTCGATGACTTTGCATGAAAATATTGCTCTTCCTTTGATGGAATATTCAAAATACAGCGAAGGAGAAATCAAAGACATTGTGTCTTATAAACTTGCTTTGGTGGGGCTTTATGGTTTTAACGAATTTTACCCTTCCGAAATTTCAGGAGGTATGAAAAAAAGAGCAGGCCTTGCCCGAGCTTTGGCTCTTGACCCCGAAATCGTTTATTTTGACGAACCTTCGGCTGGGCTTGACCCAATATCGGCAAAGCTTTTGGACGATTTAATCCTTGAAATCAACCACAATCTTAAAACCACTATTGTCATCGTTACCCACGAGCTTCAATCCATTTTCAAGGTTGCGACAAATTCCATTTTCTTGGACGAAGAATTAAAACAAGCCACAGGTTTTGGCAACCCTTATGAACTTTTGAAAAATCCACCGAATAAAAAGATATTAAACTTCCTTACCAGAGGAGAAAAACAATGAGAAAAACCCCAAACACCACCTTGATTGGGATATTTACAATAGTTGGAATTACAATTTTTGTATTAACCTTGTCTTTGTTCATGAAAGACAAGCTTAAAATCGACAAAGACAATCTTTTGGTTATGTATTTTGACGGTTCCATCAAAGGGCTTAACATCGGTTCAAGCGTTTTTTTCAAAGGTGTGCAAATCGGTAAAGTCGTAATGATTGATTTAACCGCCGATGAAACCGATATGAATTTTAAGGCTCCTGTTTTTATCGAGGTTAATCCCGAACAACTTTTAACGCTCCACAAATTCAAAAGAATGAGCCGAGATGAGATTGTAAAAAAACTTATCGAACACGGGTTAAGGGCAAAGCTTATCCAAGGCAATCTTTTAACTGGCCAACTTAATATCGAACTTGAAATCAACCCTCATTCCGAAGCAATTTTCAGAGGCGATAATTTTTCCAGCCAAGGAGTTATGGAAATCCCTACTCTTTTGTCTGCGTTCAGTGAATTTTCAAAAGAAATCCACGACATAAAAATTAAAAGCACTGTAAACGAACTTAACAAACTTCTTACGACTTTTAACCAATATGCCCCAAAAATTTTGGACGAGGCTCATAAAATATCGGTAAATGTTAATAAAAAGCTTGAAAAAACCAACGGAAATGGAGAAGACCCCGTAAATAACTTTAACCAAACTTTAAAAGATGTAAGCGATATGGCAAAGTCTTTTAAAAATTTGGCCGACTATCTTGAAAGAAACCCAGAAGCATTATTGAGAGGAAAAGGAAGATGAAAAAATTCATTATTTTTGCTTGTTTATTTGTTTTAACAAATTGCACAAGGTCTTTGCCGACTTCGTTTTATAATCTTTCTTCTGATTTTCAAAACGAAAAAGTAAATATCGTGAAAAATATCAAAGTTTATGTTAAAATAAACTCTATGCCAAAATATCTTGACCGTCCTCAAATCGTTACGAAAAAAAGCGAGGTTGAACTTGAAATTTCCGAATTCAACCGTTGGGCAAGCCCCTTAATTGATAATTTGGAAGAAGTAATAAAAAATGACCTTGTTAATACTTCTAATAAAATCGAAATTGTAAATGAAATAAGTTATAATAAAAAAAGCGATTATACCATAATAATTGATGTCAAAGATTTCGGAGGAAAAATTAACGAAACCGCCGTAATTAATGTAAAATACAAAATTACAAACAACTTAACTGATAAAACAAATTTTTATGAATTTAACAAACAACAACCAATATCAACAACTTATGAAAGCTTGGTTACTTCGTTAAGCGATTTAACAAACAAGCTTGCGATAAAAATTGCAAAAGAAATTAAAAGGAATTGATTTTTATACGACTTAGTATATTATCAAGCCTGACTTTAAACCTTTTAACAAAACTCTTATTTTTTTAGGGAGAAAAAGCCATGAAACTTGCAATCGATGCTGGAAATACAAGCGTTTTTTGTGCATTTTATAAAAAAGAAGAGATTGTCGAAACTCTTCGTTTCAAAACCACCGATAATTTATATGAAAGACTTAAAGAACTTAATTTCAAACCAAAGGAAGTTATCATTTCTTCGGTTGCTTTGAATATCAACAACGAATTACGTAACGCTTGCCTCGAAGTATTGGAATGCGAACCTGATTTTGTAAGTTATTTTTCAAACCACGGGCTTGATATCAAAATCGAAAATGCTGAAATGATGGGCTCTGATTTAATTGCTGCTGCTTGTGGTGGGGTAAGTTTATATAAAAACAAAAATTTAATAATCTTTGACCTTGGGACTACCACTACTACTTCGGTTATTACTAAAAACAAAGAATTTGTGGGCGGAAATATCATGCCTGGGCTTATGACTTCGTTAAAATCGTTAAGTTCTAATTGCGTTTTGTTACAAGATGTCGAATTTGATGAAAACAAAATCAATTTAATTGGAAATAAAACTTCTAATTGCATGATTTCTGGGGCTTTTCACGCTCAACTTGGGGCTATGACACATATAAAAAACCAAATCAAAAAAGAGTTTTTTAATGGAGATGCGGTTGTAATTGCAACGGGTGGTTATGCCAAATTATTCGAAAAATATGGGATTTTTGATTATATCCACGAAACTTTGGTAACCGATGGAATTATCAAAATGCAATCAGAACAAAAAGAAAAGGTCAAAGAAACGGTTTAGTTTTTGATTTATTATGAATTTTTTGTTAAGGTTATAACAAAAAGATTATTATGTATTATTTTTAAAGAAGGAATTTTAAATAAAATGGCAAGTTATCAATATGTTTATGTCATGAAAAGCTTATCAAAAACTTATCCAGGAGGTAAACAAGTCTTAAAAGACATTTGGCTTTCATTTTTACCAGGCGCAAAAATTGGTGTGCTTGGTGTTAACGGTGCGGGTAAATCTACTTTGCTTAAAATCATGGCGGGACTTGATACTGAATATACTGGCGAAGCTTGGGCTGCTGAGGGTGCTACGGTTGGTTATTTACCACAAGAACCTCAACTTGACCCTACCAAAAATGTTATCGAAAATATTATGAGCGGTGTTGGAACTGTTTATGAAAATTTAAAAAGATTTGAAGAAATTTCATTAAAATTTGCCGAACCAATGACCGACGACGAAATGAATGACTTGCTCGCTGAACAAGCTGAATTACAAGAAAAAATCGACGCTGTGGACGGTTGGAATTTCGAAAGAATGGTCGAAGTTGCTATGGACGCTTTAAGATGCCCTGCTTCTGATGCTGATGTTACTAAGCTTTCTGGTGGTGAAAGACGCCGTGTGGCTTTGTGCCGTTTATTGTTGTCAAAACCTGATTTATTGTTACTTGACGAACCTACTAACCACTTGGATGCTGAGTCTGTGGCTTGGCTTGAAAACCATTTGCGTGAATATGCGGGAACTGTGGTACTTGTAACCCATGACCGTTACTTCCTTGACAATATTACTGGTTGGATTTTGGAACTTGACCGTGGTGCTGGCATTCCTTATGAAGGAAATTATTCTTCATGGCTTGTCCAAAAACAAAAAAGAGTTGAACAAGAACAAAGAGAAGATTCAGCAAGACAAAGAATTATGAAAGAAGAGCTGGAATGGATAAGACAATCTCCATCAGCAAGAAGAACCAAGTCAAAAGCAAGAATTGCAGCATATGATGATTTGGTAAGCAAGGCGGATAAAAAAGATGTGGGAACTGCTCAAATCATCATTCCTGCTGGCGACCGTTTGGGTAACGAAGTAATCAAGGCGGAAATGTTGACCAAAGGTTTTGGCGACCGTTTATTAATGGAAAATATCGAATTTAACCTTCCTGCTGGCGGTATTGTTGGGGTTATCGGGGCAAATGGTACTGGTAAAACCACTTTGATGAAAATGATTACGGGCAAAGAACAACCAGATAGCGGAACAATTAAAATTGGGCAAACTGTTAAACTTGGTTATGTTGACCAAAGCCGTGATGCCTTGGATGCTAATAAAACTGTTTGGGAAGAAATTTCGGGCGGTTGTGACGAACTTATCTTGGGCAAGAAAAAGATGTCGTCTCGTGCTTATGTCGGTGCTTTCAATTTCAAAGGCCCTGACCAACAAAAGAAAGTCGGACAACTTTCAGGTGGTGAAAGAAACCGTGTGCATTTGGCAAAAATGCTTAAATCTGGCTCGAATGTTATTTTGCTTGACGAACCTACTAACGACCTTGATGTCGACACTTTAAGAGCTTTGGAAGATGCTTTGTTGGATTTTGCTGGCTCTTCGGTTGTAACCTCGCATGATAGATGGTTTTTGGACAGAATTGCTACTCATATCCTTGCTTTCGAAGGCGACAGCAAAGTCGTTTGGTTCGAAGGAAATTACCAAGAATATGAAGAAGACAGAAAACGCCGTCTTGGAACTGATGCTATTTCTCCTAAACGCGTTAAATACAAACCGTTGGTAAGGAAATAAATTAAATGAAGAAAATAATGCTTGTTGTTTTGTTTTTAATGCTCCCCTTCACCGCAAAAAGTGAAGAAGAATATGGAAATTATGAAAATGTTACTTCAAGCATTATTTCCTTAAAACTTGTCGAAAATAATGTCTCGATTAAAACCGATTATTGTTCAAAAATCATGATTGACGGTTCGGTTTATCTTAAAAATTACCAAGATTGGCTTAAAAATAATGCCGTCCTTGTTGGATATGTCGACCGTTTTTTAAAAGAAAGCGATTTTAAATCCTCGATGAATTCCAACATAAGGCTTGCTGTATTAAACGATATGAAGGCAAAAGTTGATGAGTTCGGTGTTAAGCCTTATTGCGAAAATTTTAACAAGGAAATGACGGAAAATAAGTATAATTTTGATACCGAGCCTTTGAAAAACCATATTGAACAATACAAATATTTTATGGGCGAATTTGAAAAGGGTAAATTAGAATTTAATCAACTTAAAGTTGCTTATTCCGTGTATGGCGCGACCAATTATTGCACCCGAAAATTAAAAGGTGGCGAAGAATTCCTTAAATCTTATAATGATTGGTTTGCTGAAAATAATGAAGTTTATAAAAAAGCTTTATCAAAATTCACCAACATTGATTTGTTGGAATTTGTAAAAATGGCAAGCAACAAAAATGTCGTGGATTTTTATAATTCCATCGAAGATAAAAGTACAACTTGTTTATTGCTTAAAAAACGACTTAACGAAAATTGGTTTGATTTGAAAAAATTGGACAACAATAAAGTTTACGACGAACTTATGTTCATTTTAACAGGAAAGATGTAATAAAAAATGGTGGTTTGGGTTTTAAAAGACGAAAAAATTGGAACTTATAATCAAGCTTTGGGTGTCGCAAGGGCTTTGAAGGTTCCTTTTGTTGAAAAAAATGTGAAATATACTAAATTTGCAAGGCTCCCTAATTTTTTAAAATTTAACAAGGTTGGAATTTCAAATATTGCCGAAATTTTGGACGATGAAAATCCGCCAACTCTTATCATTTCTGCGGGAAGACGACTTGTTAACCTTGCTTGTTTTTTGAAAAAAAGATATGGTGCAAAAACCGTCCATTTAATGAATTTTGGACTTTTTAAACGAAATAAATTTGACCTTATCATCACCCCAAGCCACGATGGCATTAAAAATTTGCCTTTGAACATGGTCGAAGTTTTGGGAAGCCCTCATGTTTTAAGTGATGAGGTGTTGGATTTAGCAAAACAAAAATGGCAAGACGAGTTTAAAGACATTAAAAAACCCATCGTGTCCTTAATTATCGGTGGAAGCACAAAAGACAGACAATTTACAAAAAAAATGGCAACAAATCTTTGTAATCTTGTGTTGGAAAAATTCAAAGATTATGGGGTTTTGGTTACGACTTCCAGACGCACAGGCGAAGAAAACGAAAAAATAATTTCCGAAATGTTAAAGCCATTAAACCCTTACATATACGATTTTCGAAGTGGAAAGCCTAATCCTTATCACGGGTTTTTGGCTCTTTCCGATGCGTTGATTGTAACGGGTGATTCAATGTCCATGTGTTCTGAGGCTTGCTTTACTGGTAAAAAAGTTTTTATATATGCACCACAAGAATTAATAAGCAAAAAACACGCAAGATTTCATAAAAGCTTGTTTGATGAAAAATATGCGGTTGATTTTAATGAAAAAACTAATATAAAACTTGACTTTGAAACAAAAAAATTTAACCCTAATGAATGTATCGTTAAAATAATAAAAAATAAAAATTTGATATAGATTATATAAGGAAACCTCTTACCATGACTAAAAAAGACAAAATTTGGATTGGAATAATAATCTTATGCACCCTTGCTACTGGTGTTTTATTCAAAATTAACCGCGACAATATGATGGAAATTAAAAATCCTCCTCCGATTGATTATAAAGGTGATTTTGCAAAACGCGACGAATTAAGAAGATCCAGAAGCTTGCTTATCATTAATTTTGATGCTTCAAATCCTTTGGTCGAATTAAAAACCAACGAAGGTCTTTTCTTTGATTACAAAAACAACGGATTTTTGGAAAGAACCAAATGGGTGGCTGACAAATATGGTATTTTGGTAAAAGACATTAATGGCGATGGCATAATTAACAATGGTTTGGAATTGTTTGGATATTATGAAAAAGGCTTTGGCGGTTATCTTTATACTCGTGGTTTCAATGTATTAAGCCAAGAAGACACCAACAAAGACGGCGTAATTAATATGGCGGATAAAGATTTTGGGCTTTTAAAAATTTGGATTGACGAAAATAAAAATGCTAATGTCGAATATAACGAATTATTTAATCTTTCAAAATTCAATATAAGCGAAATTGGACTTAAAACTGTTAAAGTTGAAATTTCCGAAAAAAATCCTTTGGGTTATATTAAAAAAGCGTCAAAGGTTAAGGTGGACAATTCAAAAAAACCTTTGAATATTTATGAAATATCGCTTCCTGTGGATTTGGAAACCACCGCATATCGCCCTTTGCCTGAAAAAGATTATGTAAATTCTTATGATCTTAATTTTGATTTAAATCTTTTTGGAAATATTTACACCTTAAAAGACGAAATCCGTTTAAGAAAAGACGAAACTCTTAAAAATGCTGTGAATGGTTATTTAAGCGAATATGATGTATTGAAAAGAGAGGCTTTTTTAGACACTATTTTACTTA
>JAKJEU010000061.1 GCA_022705265.1 Pseudomonadota bacterium
CACGAATGCCTTAAAATATCATATCATGGCGGAGATAAGCTTTATGTTCCCGTTGAAAATATCGAAGTATTATCAAAATATGGCTCAGAATCAGAAAACATGGTGCTTGATAAACTGGGTTCAACCGCATGGCAAGCAAGAAAGGCTAAATTAAAGGAAAAAATTCTTGAAATCGCCGAAGGATTGATAAAAATCGCCGCTTTAAGGGAATTAAAATCAGGTGAAGTAATTGACAATGATTTAGGAAGTTACGAAGAATTTTGTTCTCATTTCCCATATGCCGAAACCGATGATCAAGAACGAGCAATAATTGATGTTATATCCGATTTAAAATCAGGAAAACCGATGGACAGGCTTATTTGCGGTAGCATTAAGAGCAGCCTTTATGACCGCAAGTGCAGGAAAACAAGTGGCAATAATCGTTCTGACCACTTTGCTTGCAAGACAACATTTTGAAACTTTTAAATCAAGGTTTAAACATTTTCCATTAAACATAAGGCAACTTTCAAGGCTTGTTTCGTCAAAGGATTTAAAGGAAACTTATAAAGAAATCGAAAACGGTACAGCGGATATCGTTATTGGTACTCATGCTTTGTTGTCGTCAAAGGTTAAATTTAAAAATTTGTCTCTTTTAATTGTTGATGAAGAACAACATTTCGGCGTAAAGCACAAAGAAAAAATCAAAGAAATGCGGGCAAATGTCCATGTTTTAACTTTGACTGCAACCCCTATTCCACGAACTTTGCAAATGTCTTTAACTGGGATTAAAGATTTAAGCATAATTGCAACCCCTCCGATTGACCGCCAATCTGTGGGTACAATTATTACTCCGTTTGATACTGTTTCCATCAGAAATGCTATTTTAAGAGAATATAACAGAGGCGGACAAATATTTTATGTCTGCCCTAAGATTGCGGATATGCCTAAATTAATTAAAAAGCTTAACGATATTGTTCCTGAAATAAAAATTATTGCCGCTCATGGACAAATGAGCCCTCTTCAAATTGAAAAAGCAATGATGGATTTTTCGAATAAACAATATGATCTTTTATTATCCACTTCGATAATTGAATCAGGTATTGATATGCCTTTGGTTAATACTTTGATTGTTCATCGTTCCGATATGTTTGGTTTAGCAGCACTTTATCAATTAAGAGGAAGAGTTGGTCGTTCAAAAATAAAGGGTTATGCATATTTTACGGTTGAAAAAGGGAAAGTTTTATCAAAAACCGCCGTAAAAAGGCTTAATGTCATAAAATCGTTAGAAAGTCTTGGTGCAGGCTTTTCTTTGGCAAGTCATGACATGGATATCCGAGGGGCTGGAAACATTTTGGGTGATGAGCAATCAGGCTTTGTAAAAGAAGTTGGAGTTGAACTTTATCAACAAATGCTTGAAGAAACCATAATGAAGCTTAAATCTGGCGACCTTGAAACCGAAGAAACAAGCGATTATGTACCATCACTTAATCTTGGTATTTCAATTCTTATCCCTGATAGCTATATCCCTGATGTCAACATTAAGTTGGAATTTTATAAACGAATTTCAATGATAAAAGACAACGAAGAAATGGACGCTCTTATATCCGAAATGATTGACCGTTTTGGCGATATTCCTGATGAAGTTCAAAATTTAATTGATATCGTGGATTTAAAAGTTTTGTGTAAAAAGGCAAATGTCGAAAAAATTGATGCAGGCGAAATGGGGCTTCTTATTTCTTTCCACGAAAATAAGTTTAATAATCCGCTTGGTTTGATTGAATTGCTTAATAAATCGAATGCGATAAAACTTCGCCCTGACCATAAACTTAATATAGTTAAGGACCTCAAAAAGAATAATGAAGTCCTTAAATTCACGAAAAAAATGTTAAACGAATTGGTTAAAATATCGCAATCAAATTAATAATTGGTTATTTGAAAATTTTGTTAAAGCTCATAATATCCCTTAAACTTTCGATATTTGTCTTTAATTTCATTTTCAAAGCCATCACAGGAATAAGATTGCAAAAATTGACATTATCGCCACCATTAACAGAGCCTTTTAAATAAGAAACTCCACACTTGATTGCCATTAATGAATTATCGATAGCATATCCAAATTTGTTATGGCAATTAATACCAATATTTTTAATGTCAACCTGTGTCTTAATTGCGGTTATGGTTTTTTCAAGTTGTTCGGGCAATATTTTATAATCGTTATCACTTAAAACCACCCATTTTGCCCCATTTTTTAAAGCAATTTTAAGAATTTCCACCATTTTTTCACTGTTTTTATTATAAGCTTCGAAAAAATTCAAAAATTCAATATTGGTGTGCCTTAACAAAGGGTCGACATATTTCAAGGTTTCCTTTATCTTTGATACATTTTCGTCAAAATCGTTCAAACAATCAATATCAAAGCAAGCAATCCTCGCCTCATTCATGACAAGTTTTTTAAAATCCTTGCTTTCTGAAAACTCATAATCAACCCGCATCGCATTAGTTGACATTATCATTTGAGAATTTTCAAAAAACGGAGGTTTATCAAACAAGGAATAATCATGATTATGAAAGCCAACTTCGATAAAATCAAACCCAACTTTATCAAGAGCCTTTAACACAACTTCATTATTTTCAAAACTCCCACTTTTTAGCGAAGTATCGCAAAGATAAATTAAGCCTTCTTCCACTTTACCCCCTCTTTGGTGTCTTCGATAATTATCCCCATTTCAAACAATTTTGCACGAATTTCATCGGCTTTTTTATAATCTTTGTTTTTCTTAGCATCATTTCTTTCCCCAATCAAAGCAACAATTTCTCCTTCGTTATCAACATCACCTTTAAACCAAGTTTCCGCATCTTGTAACAAAAGTCCCAAAACCCTTGCAGAATTAACGAATTTTGACTTTGCTTCCAAACTTTGTTCTTTGTTAAGGTTGTTAAAAAGCTCGTGAAGTATTGCAATTGCCTTTGGAGTGTTCAAATCATCGCTTAATGCTTCGATAAATTCGCTTGGAGCTTGTTCTTGTTTTACTTCGCCTTTGATATTTAACAAAGCATTATAAAATTTATTCATCACAGTTTTTGCATTATCAAGACCTTCAAAAGTAAAATTCAAAGGTTGATGGTAATGAGTTGAAAGCATAAAAAATCTGATAACTTCGCCAGGATATTTGTTAATAATGTCACGAATTGAATAAAAATTACCCAAAGATTTTGACATTTTTTTGCCATCGACCATAAGCATACCATTATGCACCCAATAATTAGCATATTTATGATGTTTTGCATCGCAACCACAAGCACAATAACTTTGTGCTATTTCATTTTCATGATGAGGGAAAATTAAATCTTGACCACCACCGTGAATATCAAAACTTTCGCCCAAATATTTTTTGCTCATTGCCGAACATTCAAGATGCCAACCAGGGCGACCATAACCAAATGGACTATCCCAACCTACTTCTCCTTCGTTTGATGGTTTCCATAATACGAAATCGGCTGGATTTTTCTTATATGGAGCAACTTCCACCCTCGCCCCTTCAATCATGTCTTCCATAGAGCGTTTTGATAAAACTCCATATCCTTGGAACTTTGTAACATCAAATAAAACATGGCCTTCTGCTTCATATGCAAAACCTTTATCAACCAAATCTTTGACCAATTCAATCATCTCAGGGATTGTTTCAGTTGCTCTTGGTTCAAAATCAGGGCGAAGAACATTTAAAGTATCCATATCTTCATGGAACCATTGAATAGTTTCTTCGGTAATTTCGGTTATTGGCTTACCTGTTTGTTTGTGTTTATTGATAATTTTATCATCAACATCGGTAAAATTTCTTGCAAAAGTTACTTTTGGAAATACCTCTTTTAAAAAACGATATAAGCTGTCAAAAACGACCGCAGACCTTGCATTACCTACATGAGCTCGGTCATAAACCGTTGGTCCACACACATACATTCTTACATTTTCAGGGTTTATTGGTAAAAACTCTTCTTTTTTACTGCTTAATGTATTATAAAAGGTAATAGTCATGGATTTGTCCTTAAAAAAATATTAAAAATTAACTCTAAAATACTATTATGAAATGCTAGAAGAACTTAATCAAGAACAAAAAGAAGCAGTAACAACAACCGAAGGCCCTCTCCTCGTTTTAGCGGGAGCAGGAACAGGTAAGACAAAAGTCTTGACCACAAGGCTTGCTTATATCATAAATCAAGGAAAAGCAAGACCTTACGAATGTTTGGCGGTGACTTTTACCAACAAAGCTTCAAACGAGATGAAAGAAAGGCTTGCATCCATGATTGGTCATCAAAATGCCAATGATTTATGGATGGGGACTTTTCACAGCATTTGTTTAAGGATTTTAAGGGCTAATTGTGAAAGAATCGGATATCAAAAAGATTTCATAATCCTTAACGAAGATGACAGCGAAAAAATCGTAAAAGAAATCTTAGGAGACAGCGATAAATACTCTCCAAAAAACATTTTAAATGCTATTTCAAGATGGAAAGACCAAGCTTTAAATCATTTAAAAGTTAACACTTCTGGCTCGGAATTTTTGGTGGACGCACGAAATATCTATACCCTTTATCAAAAACGATTAAAGGAAATGAATGCTCTTGATTTTGGTGATTTAATCCTTAATTGCATCGAACTTTTTAATTTGGATAAGGATATATTGGAAAAATATCAACGAAAATTCAAATATATAATGGTCGACGAATACCAAGATACAAATACAGCACAATACTTATGGCTTAAACTCCTTGCTTATGGTCATAACAATATTGCTTGTGTTGGTGATGATGACCAGTCCATTTATGCTTGGAGAGGTGCTGAAATCGGCAATATTTTAAGGTTTGAAAAAGATTTTAAAAACGCCAAAGTTATAAGGCTTGAAAGCAATTATCGTTCCACAAAAAACATTTTGGATTGTGCTTCAAAACTTATATCCCATAACGAACAAAGACTTGGTAAAGATTTGCGGGTTGCTCCATTAATGAACGGAGACGGCGAAAAAGTAATGGTCAGAGGGTTGTTTAACGATTTGGCTGAGGCTGCTTTTATTTCTGATGCAATAAGGCTTGCGATAAATGACGGTGTTAATCCAAATAAATTCGCCATTTTGGTAAGAGCGAGTTTTTTAACAAGGCTTTTTGAAGAGGCTTTTTTGGTTCGCAACATAAAATACAAAATCACAGGCGGTTTAAGATTTTATGAACGCAAAGAAGTCATGGATTTAATGGCTTATTTAAGGCTTTTAGTGCATAAAAATGACGACCTTGCTTTTTTACGAATTATCAATGTTCCAAAAAGAGCCATTGGAAATGCCACAGTCGACAGTATAAAGGAATATGCAAGATTTAAGGGACTTTCGCTTTATGACGGTGCCAAAGAAATGGTAAAAGAAGATTTGCTTAAAAAAGCCGCATCAAAGTCGGTTTTGTCTTTTATAAATTTATTTGAAAGTTGGGATAATGAACTTGACAATATGGAACATTTCGAATTATTGAAAAAAATTGTTGATGAAATTGATTATCCGAATAAAATGAAACTTGATAAGGATAAAACAAGCAATATAAACGAATTAATTAAATCTTTGGCGGATTTTAAAACAATTGAAAACTTGCTTGAACATGTTTCGTTAAATTTTGGTGACGAAGCGGATAAAACAGACGATAAAGTTTCAATCATGACTTTGCATGGTGCAAAAGGTTTGGAATTTGATTATGTCTTTTTACCTGGTTGGGAAGATGGGATTTTTCCTTCTTCAAGGACTGTTGATGAAAAGGCTGACGAAGGAATTGAAGAAGAGCGACGACTTGCATATGTCGGAATTACACGAGGACGAAAAAATGTCGTTATATCTTTTGCAAATTCAAGAAGGGTTTATGACCAGTGGTATCATTCAAACCCATCAAGATTTTTATCAGAATTACCACAAGAAAATATAAGAGTTTGGTTAGACCGAGGGGTCTCTATGAGGATGAGAGAAAATGAAAAGCAATATTGATTATGATAATTGGAAATTGGAAATGTTAGTAAGCGAGGATAGTTTGCCAAGCTTTGAAATGGCGCTTGATGGCGACGAAGTTGCATTACTTGCAATGGAAACCAAAGAAGGCTCAGGCATTTGGAAGCTTGAAGCAATTTATCAAGACCGCCCTGATATGAGTGAAATTGATATAAAAATTGAACTTGCGGCAAAATCTTTGGGGATTGATGTGCCTGTTTATACTATTGGTGCTTTGCCTCATAAAAATTGGTTGAAAGACAGTATTATAAGCTTTCCTCCTGTTACAATTGACAATTATTACATTTACGGTTCTCATATCAAAGAAGCACCACCAAAGGATAAAATACCTTTGAAAATTGACGCTGCGACTGCTTTTGGTTCAGGAGAACACCCAACCACTGCTGCTTGTATTAAAGCGATTGGCTTTGTTGCAAGTGGTAAGTATAAAAAAGCAAAAAGAGTTAAAAATGTGCTTGATATGGGTTGTGGTTCTGGAATTTTATCAATTGCTGCTGCTAAGACTTTTAAATGCCCAATTTTGGCAGTCGACATTGACAAAGAAGCAACCAGAGTAACAAGTGAAAGCGCAAAAACAAACGAAGTTAGCGAATACATCACAACTTGTACTGGAAACGGTTACAAAGACGACATGGTAAAAGATGGCGCTTTGTATGATTTAATTCTTGCTAATATATTGGCTCGCCCTCTTATTTCCATGGCAAGTGATGCAAGAAGAAATTTAAGACCTGATGGAATTTTGGTATTGTCTGGATTATTGCAAAGCCAAGAAGATTGGGTTTCATCAGCTTATCGTGTTGAAGGCTTTACTTTAATCAAAAAATATCATATCGGCGAATGGAGTGCTTTGATTTTTCATGGATAATATCAAAAAAATACAAGAAATGATGGGTGATTTAGGAATTGATGCTTATATCGTCCCTAAAAACAACGAATTTTTTACTTCTAATTTACAAGACTTTGAAGACCGTCTTAAATTTGCTTGCGGTTTTGATGGTTCTGCTGGAACTTTGGTTGTTTTACCTAATGATTTTTTGTTTTTTACTGATTCCAGATATGAAATCCAAGCAAAACTTCAACTTAAAAAAAATCCTATTTTAAATATTTCTATCCCAAAATGGTTAAGGCAAAATATGCTAAAAACTCAAAAAATTGGGTATGATGGTTTTTTACACACGGCCTTTGAAATTAAAAAGTTTTTTGGTTTTGATATGGTGGATGTTGGAAACCTTGTTGATAAAATTTGGTTACGAGATTGTAATAAAAAATATAAAATATTTGATTATGATTTAAAACATTGTGGCGAAAGTACGGAAAGTAAACTTTTAAAATTAAAAGAAAGATTGCCTGATGTTGATTGTTACATAATAAATGATGTTGATGAAATAAGTTGGCTTTTAAATAAACGAAGTGATGCTTTTAAATATCTTCCATCTGTTAAAGGTTTTATGCTTTTTTATCCAAAAGATTTGACTTATGATTTGTTTGATACAAAAGAAGAATTTTATAAGAAAATAATTTCAAACGAAGAATTTTATTACGGTTGCGACGAGCGAAAAATTCATGCAAGAGTTTATAATTCATTAAAAAATGTTGTGTTGATTGAAAATGAAATTCAAAATTTAATGAGTATAAAAAATAAAATTGAAATTGAAAATGCCTTAAAAGTTCATGAAGTAGAAGGCCTTGCGATTTGCAATTTTCTTGCAAAAATGAATAAAATTGATGAAATTAGCGAAATTGATGCTTCAAAACTTCTTGATGATTGTCGAAAATTAGGCGAAAATTATGTTGATAAAAGCTTTGAAACAATCCTTGCAAGCGATGAAAATGGGGCAATTGTCCATTACCACCCTAC
>JAKJEU010000062.1 GCA_022705265.1 Pseudomonadota bacterium
TTGAATTTATAAGAAAAGCTCCTTTTGGTGATCCCGTTGAAATAAAGATTAATAATACATATCTTTCTTTGCGAAAAGAAGAAGCCGATTTAATTAAAATAACAAAGATATAGCTTTTTTAAGGTAAAATTTATGGATAATTTAACAAAAATAGCCGTGGTTGGAAATCCTAACTGTGGTAAGTCTACTTTATTTAATGTTTTAACTGGTTCTAATCAAATGGTTGGAAATTGGCCTGGTGTTACGGTTGAAAAAAAGATTGGTTATATCAATTATAATGATAAGAAAATAGAAATTACTGATTTGCCTGGGGTTTATTCGATTAATTCTGATGACGGAGTGTCGTTTGATGAAAAGATTGCAAGAGATTTTATCCTTAATGAAAGGCCTGATTTCATTGTTAATATTATAAATGCCTCAAATATTGAGAGAGGACTTTATTTAACAACGCAATTACTTGAAATGCAAATACCTTTGATAATCGTCGTAAATATGGTGGATGTTGCGTTAAAAAATGGGATTGAAATTGATTTTGAAAAATTATCCGAACAATTATCTTGTCCTGTGCAACCTGTTGTTGCTTCTAAAAAACAAGGTGTTTATGAATTAAAAAATCTTATATTCCATTTTGATAAAAGCAATCCTTATTTTAAAATTGATTATGATAAAGTGGTTGAAAAACAAATATCTGAAATGGAAAAAACTTATCAAGATAATGCAAATTTTGATAAACGGTGGTTTGCAATTCATAACATTGAGATTGGAAATATTAAAAACGAAGAATACGATGTTGATTTGTTAATTGCTGATAAAAGATATGGCTATATTAACAATTTGATAAAAGAGGTTGTTAATAACACTTATACGGCTTCGAAAAATTTGACGGACAAGATTGATGGTATAGTTTTACATAAGGTTTTTGGGGTCTTTTTCTTTTTATTTTCTATGTATATTATGTTTTCGTTTTCGGTGGATTTAGGTGGAGCTTTAATTGATCCTTTTGTTGGTGTTTCTGAATTTGTTTTCATTGAAAAGTTTGGAGCTTTGCTTGATTTTTTAAATGCGCCAGAGCTTTTGAAATTTATTCTAACTAACGGACTTGGTAACGGTATTGTAACGATTATAAGCTTTATTCCTCCGATTGCATTTTTGTTTTTTGCATTATCAATTTTGGAAGACACGGGATATATGTCAAGAATTGCTTTCTTGATGGATAAATTTATGAAAATATTTGGGCTTTCTGGGACCGCTTTTGTGCCGATGTTGGTTGGTTTTGGTTGTACTGTACCTGCATTAATGGGGACAAGGACTTTGACAAGTACAAGAGACAGAATTATATCCATGATGATGATACCTTTTATGTCTTGTGGTGCAAGGTTTCCTGTTTATGCTGTATTCGTTGCGGCAATGTTTAAGGATAATAAAAGTACAATAGTATTATCGCTTTATTTAATCGGAATATTGGTGGCAGTAATAACAGGAATTATTTTAAGAGCAACAGTTTTAAAGGGAAGCCAAGAACCAATGGTTATGGAACTTCCTCATTATCATCTTCCATTGCTTAGAAATATATTAATAACAACATGGCAAAGATTAAAAGATTTTATATTAAGAGCAGGAAGTTTTATCGTGCCCTTAGTTATTGTTTTAAATATTTTAACATATGTAAATATCGATGGAACAATTGGAAGCGATAATTCGGATAAATCTTATTTGGCGATTGCGTCTAAAAAAGTTTCGGTGGTATTTAAACCAATGGGAATAAGCGAAGAAAACTGGCCTGCTGTGGTTGGTATTGTTACTGGTGTGATGGCAAAAGAGGCGGTTATTGGAACTTTGAGTGCTTTATACTCTCCTGATGTTGACCAAAACGAAGAGGTTGAAGCAGAAGAAAATGAATTATTTTTGGGAAAACTTGCAAGCTTTTTTGATGGAAAGGCGGGAAGTTTTGCTTATCTTTTATTTATTCTTCTTTATGTTCCATGTCTTGCTGCTGTTGCGACTATGTTTAAAGAGGCGGGTAAAAATTGGGCTTGGTTTTCGGTTTTTTGGACTAATATTCAAGCATACATAATTGCTTCAAGCTTTTATCAAATTGCAAGATTTGAAGTTAATCCAAAATTTTCGATAATCTTTCTTTCAACTGCTTTTTTGGTGGAGCTTTTGATTTTCCTATCTCTTAAATTATATAAGGAGAAAAATTCATGATAATGGATATAAAACAATACATAAAAGATGTTAAAAAGACTTCATTAAAATCAATTTCTATACATTTTATGTCTGATGTAAAAGTTGTCGAAGATATCTTAGTTAAATTAATAAAAAAGGGATATGTAAAAGAGGTTAAAAGTGCCTGTTCAGACTGCTCTTCTTCTTGTAAAAAGGAATGTGACAGATATTTTGAATGGGTTGATTAAATAATCATATCAATTATATCTTCGAACATTTTTCGTGTCATGCGATTGGTATTTACATTATATCTTGAAGTGTGATAGCTGTCGATTAAGGTTAATGTATCACTTATTTTATGTTTTGCACCGTGAGCAAATTTAAAATCAGCTTGTTTAAGGTTGAATGCCTTAATTATAGCTCTATGACTATCCCCGCCAAGAGACACAATGTATGATAAATTTTTCATTAATGAAATTTCATAAACCAAAAAAGGAAGACAATTATTAAATTCACAAGGTAAAGGTTTGTTTTGAGGTGGAACGCAACGAACCGCATTCGAAATACGGCAATTTATTAATGTAAATCCATCATCAGAGCGTTTTTGATAATTACCTGTTGCAAAACCTTTTTCCTTTAACACTGGGTATAAAATATCGCCAGCATAATCGTTGGTAAAAGGTCTTCCCGTTTGGTTTGCACCATTAAGCCCAGGGGCAAGTCCAACAATTAATATTTTGGCGTCAATATTTCCAAACGAAGGGACTGCTCCGTTGAAATAATTGGGGAATTTTTCTTGGTTTTTTTGCCTAAAATCAATCAATCGTGGGCAAAGATTACATGTTTTATTTGGTAGTTGCATTTTTTCTTTGTCTTTTTTATTATAAATCACTATTATGTAGATAATCATAAACTAAAATAATTTTTTTTACAAAGAGAGAGTTAAATAAAATGGCACGCGTAACAGTAGAAGATTGTGTTTTAAAAGTTCAAAATAGGTTTGAACTCGTAATGATGGCGGCAACAAGAGCAAAAGGTTTGCAAAACGGTTCAACCATTACAATTGACAGAGATAACGACAAAGATACAGTCGTTGCATTAAGAGAAATTGCAGACGGCACAATTGATGTTGATAATTTAAAATCATCACTTGTTACAAATCTTCAAAAAATTAAAATGGCTACTGTCGAAGAAAAAGAAAGCGAAGAGATCAAGGCGATTGAAATTGCTATGGATGATATGATGAGCATTGCTGATGATGAAGATGCTTTATCAGATGCTGGTTTCAATGAGGCAAGCGAAGACAACTTCGACGAAGAAGAATAATAAATTTTATTTTGAAAATAAGGCAAGATGTTAAGACAATTTGAGCTAGTAGAAAGAGTTAAGTCATACGATCCGAATGCTGATGAAGATGGCTTGAACCGTGCTTATGTCTTTGCGACAAAGATGCATGGGTCTCAAAAAAGGGACTCTGGCGATGTTTATTTTTCTCATCCTGTTGAGGTTGCGGGAATATTAACAGAATACAGACTTGATTATGCAACAATTGTCACAGCCTTGCTTCATGATACGATTGAAGATACTTCGACAACCTTTGAAGATATTGAAAAGCTTTTTGGTGAACAAATTGCAAAGTTGGTTGAAGGTGTTACAAAGCTTAGTCTTTTACACAAAAGAAATGATATGTCGACCGAGGCAAAACAAGCGGAAAATTTCCGTAAGCTTTTGCTTGCTATGTCAAATGATATTCGTGTTTTATTGGTAAAACTTGCGGATAGACTTCATAATATGAGGACTATTCACCATGTAAAGGACGAGGTAAGACGCCAAAGAATTGCCAAAGAAACCTTGGATATTTACGCTCCGTTAGCCGAAAGAATCGGTATGCAGGAGATGAAGACAGAGCTTGAAAACATTGCTTTTAAAGAGCTTAAAAAAGAAGCTTATGAGTCGATTGTTTTAAGATTGTCTTTCTTAAAAACCCAAGATACTGGTGTCATCGGTAATATTATCAATCAACTTAAAAAAGATATGGCCGAAGAAGGTGTTAATGCCGATATTTATGGTCGTGAAAAATCTCCATATTCAATTTGGAGAAAAATGCAAAAAAACAATATTGCTTTTGAACAACTTTCAGACATTATGGCATTTAGAATTTTGGTCGATAATGTTGCTGAATGTTATCAAGCCTTAGGTATTGTTCATACCAAATATCAAATGGTGCCAGGAAGATATAAAGATTATATTTCAACTCCTAAACCAAACGGATATAAATCGCTTCACACTGGTGTTATTGGTCCTGATAAAAACAGGATTGAAGTTCAAATAAGAACAAAAGATATGCATAGTGTCGCTGAATACGGTGTTGCTGCTCACTGGGAATATAAACAAGGGGCTCATACTGATGGTAAGCAATTTAGATGGATGAGAGAATTGCTTGATATTCTTGACCAAGCCTCTGACCCAGAAGAATTTTTGGAAAATACAAAACTTGCGATGTATGATGATCAAGTATTTTGTTTTACTCCTAAGGGTGATTTGGTTTGTTTACCTAAAAATGCTACTTCTGTTGACTTTGCATATGATTTGCATTCTGGTCTTGGAAACCGTGTGGTTGGAGCAAAAATTAATGGTCAATTAAAACCGTTAAGAACTGTATTGAATAATGGCGACCAAGTTGAACTTTTAACTTCTAAGGTTCAAAATCCATCTCCTGAATGGGAACGATTTGTTGTTACGGCTAAGGCTAAAAGTGCAATTAAACGCTTTGTTCGTGAACAAAAACGAAATCAATATATGGAACTTGGTAAACAAATTATTCAAAAGACTTTCAAAAACGAAGGTCAACAGTTTGAAGAAGAAATGTTGTCAAGAATCCTTAATAATTACAAAGTTGGACAGATTGAAGACTTATATGTCAAGGTGGGTGAAGGTATTAATACTGGCACCGAAATTTTTGATTCTTTATTCCCAAATAATCGCTCAACTTTGGGTAAGGTTATTCGTTCCTTTACTTCGAATAAAAAGAAAAAATCGGGTAGTTCTGAAAAAGTTGTTATAAAAGGGCTTATTCCTGGAATTGTTATAAATTATGCTAAATGCTGCCATCCTTTACCTGGTGATAAGATTGTTGGTATTATCACGACTGGGAAGGGAGTTACTATTCACACTGCTGATTGCAAGATGTTAAAAAGTTATAAAAACGAGCCTGAAAGATGGATGGATGTTGATTGGGAAGGTGATGTAACCGAACTTCAAGAACAATTGACAGGAAGACTTAAACTTATCGTTGCTAATACCCCTGATATTTTGGGTGTTTTGTCAGCTTTGATTGCTAAAACCGATGCGACCATTACCAATATGAACATTATAAGCAGAGTTGCTGGATATATGGAATTGACTTTGGATATTGAAGTAACAAATGCAAATCAACTTAACGAAGTTATTGCGTTGTTAAGATCAAGTCCTTCGGTAAGTTCTGTGAAAAGAAATAACGAGTAAGAAAACATGAAAATTGGTCATGATGTCGTTAATATCGAAAGAATAAAAGAACAAATTTCAAAGCATGAAGAACGGTTTTTATCAAGAGTTTTTACAAAAAATGAAATAAGTAAAGCTCCAAAATTAAAACAAGAATATTTTTATGCAAAACGGTTTGCGGTAAAAGAAGCGGTGATGAAAGCTTTGGGTCCAAAGGGTATTTCTTGGCAAGATATAGAAACATTAAACCATCAAGATGGCAAACCATATGTTAATCTTTTTGGAAATGCGTTATCAAAGCTTGAAAAAGACGAAGAAATTGCTATATCATTAAGTGATGACTTCCCAATCGCTTCGGCTTTTATAGTTATTTATAAGGAGTAAATTAAAAATGGATGTTTTGTTGGTTCCTATACTTGAAATTATGGTTATGATTATTAATCTTTACCTTAATGTGATTTTTATTGCTGTTGTTATAAGCTGGCTTGTCGGTTTTGGTATCATTAATACAAGCAATCAGTTTGTTTTCATGGTTGTAAAGTTTTTCAAAGGTTTGACCGAACCAGCGTTTAGAAAAATTGACGAATTTATTCCAGCAATGGGAGGAATGAGTCTTTCTCCTGTGGTTTTGATTTTTGGTTGCATTTTTGTTAAACAAGTTTTGATAAGATTGATTTTTAAATTTTCATGATTTTTAATATCCGTCTTAATCCAAAATCATCAAAAACCAGCATAGATGGTGTTTGGATTTCGCCCGAAGGTGAAAAATATATCAAAATTTCGGTTAATACTCCTCCAATTGATGGAAAAGCTAATAAAAGTTTAATAGAGTTCTTGTCAAAGCATTTAAAAATTGCTAAAACTAATATAAAAATCGTAAAAGGAGAACATGACCGAAATAAGTCAGTGGAAATTTACGGTTATGATGAGGTTGTAAAGGAATTTTTAAAGGAGAATGACAGCAACAATAATTAATGGTAAAGAGATTGCAAACTCTTGGTGTGAAAAAATAAAAGAATATATTGCAAAAACTAATTATAAGCCTTATATGGCGGTTATAGTGGTGGGCGATAATCCTGCTTCTGCGGTTTATGTTAAAAACAAGCGGATTAATTGCGAAAAATTGGGAATAAAGTTTAAGCTTTATCATTTCAAAGAAAATATAAGCGAATACAGTCTTTTGACTTTAATTGAAGAATTGAATGTGAATACCGAAATTAGTGGTATTTTGGTTCAAATGCCTTTGCCAAACCATATCGATTCAAAAACTGTAATTGAAAAAATAAATCCTTTAAAAGATGTTGATGGTTTCCATCCCTTTAATATTGGGACTATGGTTTCTGGTAATCCTTCACTTATTTCGTGCACTCCGATGGGGATTGTCAAAATGATTGAAGAAGTTGTGGGACATGATTTAAGCGGGAAAAGAGCGGTTGTCGTGGGACGAAGCATTATTGTTGGAAAACCAATTTCGGCAATGCTTTTAAATATGAATGCAACGGTTACTACGGCTCATTCTAAGACTTCTAATTTGCAACAAGTTTGTCGTGAAGCTGATATTTTAATTTGTGCCATCGGTAAAAAGGAATTCTTTACAAAAGAATATGTAAAAGAGGGTGCAATCGTCATTGATGTCGGAATATCAAGAGGCGAGGATGGTAAATTAAAGGGCGATGTTGCATTTGATGAGGTCAAAGATATTGCTTCTCATATAACTCCTGTGCCTGGTGGGGTTGGGCCTATGACTATTGCCATGTTGATGTATAATGTTGTTAAGACTTATTGTCTTTTGAATGGGAAAAAATTTGAACTATGAAATCCGAAGAAATAATATCTCTTGCCCTTAATTCTGGAAGAAGCTTTTCGATAAAAGAGGCTGAGAGACTTATTTATTCGGCCATAGAGCCAAGTGAAATTGATTTTAATTCAACGAATCACAAACATTATTTTTATGAAATGAGACCTTTGTTATGGCTTTCGGAATATTTGCATAAATCCGACCGATTAAAATTTATGGGGGGAATTGCAAGATATGATGGAGCCATAAGGTTTAAGGGCGAAAAACATTTTCAAAAAATCGAATTTACAAGAGCGGTGGACAGCGATGTTCAAGCGACTAAGTCGACTTTATTAAAATTAGGGTTTGATTTTGACATAAGTGAAATATGCACAAAAGAAGAATTAATTTTAAATACTTTGTCTTTGTGGAATTTTGCTT
>JAKJEU010000063.1 GCA_022705265.1 Pseudomonadota bacterium
GATTGCCATGGATTGCCTGCTGAACTTGATGCTGAAAAACATCTTGGATTTTCTGGCCGTGGTAAAATTATGGAATACGGAATTGACAAATTCAATGCTGTGTGCCGTGAAAGGGTTTTAAAATATACAACCGAATGGCAATCAACCGTAAACCGTCAAGCAAGATGGGTCGATTTTGATAATGATTACAAAACTATGGATACTCCATATATGGAAAGCTTGATTTGGGCTTTTAAACAACTTTATCAAAAAGGGTTGGTATATGAAGGAGTTTATTCAATTTGGTATTCTTATGCTGCTGAAACACCTGTATCAAACTTTGAAACAAGATTAGATGACAGTTACCGCGAAAGAGACGATGCAGCAGTTACAGTTACATTTAAGCTTGAAAAAGAATTGTTTGGAAAACCAATAAATATTCTTGCATGGACAACAACTCCATGGACTTTGCCATCAAACTTTGGTCTCGCTATGGGTGCTGATATCGATTATGATATTTACGAAGAAGAAGGCGTACAATATGTAATTGGTAAGGCTTGTTTTGATAAATACAAACAACAACTTAAAAATGCGACTTATGTTCAAACTGTTAAGGGTTCTGTATTCAATGAATTGAAATATGAGCCATTGTTCCCATTCTTTAAAGATATTGTTAAAAAAGCTTATCGTGTTATAAATGCGGCATTTGTTACCACCGAAGATGGTACTGGAACTGTTCATATGGCTCCATTTGGTGAAGACGATTTGAAAATGTTCCGTGAATTTGATTTTGATTGGGTCGCTCCGGTTGATTTAAAAGGTTGCTTTACTGAATCTGTTCCTCCTTATGCGGGTATGCTTGTGTTTGATGCAAACGATATCATTGTTAAGGATTTAAAAGACCAAAGAAAATTGGTTAAAAAAGAAATTTATCGCCACTCTTATCCTCATTGTTGGAGAACAAGAACTCCATTGATTAATATGCCTTTAAACAGCTGGTATGTTAATGTTCCAAAGTTTAGGGACAGAATGTGTGAAAATAACCAACAAATTAACTGGATTCCTGAACATATTCGTGATGGGCAATTCGGTAAATGGCTTGAAGGTGCAAGAGAATGGTCAATTTCAAGAATGAGATTTTGGGGTACTCCAATTCCTGTATGGAAAAGTACTGATCCAAAATATCCAAGAATTGATGTTTATGGTTCGATTGAAGAATTGGAAAAAGATTTTGGTGTCGAAGTAAAAGATTTACACCGCCCATTCATTGACACTTTGACAAGAGTAAATCCTGATGATCCTACGGGAAAATCTATGATGGTTCGTGTCGAAGATGTTTTTGATTGCTGGTTTGAATCTGGCTCTATGCCTTTTGCTCAGGTTCATTATCCTTTTGAAAACAAAGAATGGTTTGATGCTCATTTCCCTGCTGATTTTATCGTGGAATATATTGCTCAAACTCGTGGTTGGTTTTATACCATGATGATTATGGCGACTGCTTTGTTTGATAAACCTCCGTTTAAAAATTGTATTTGTCACGGCGTTGTTCTTGATGAAAACAATATGAAGCTTTCAAAATCGTTGAGAAATTACCCAGACCCTTATGAAGTATTTAATACGCAAGGTTCTGATTCGTTAAGATGGTTCTTGGTTTCAAGCCCTATTTTAAGAGGTGGTAACTTATCCATCGATAAAGAAGGTAAAGAAATTCAAAAATCGACCAGAAAGGCTATATTGCCTCTTTGGAATGCTTATTACTTCTTTACAATTTATGCAAATGCTGACGAAGTTAAGGCAAAGGAAATTTCTTGTTCAAGTGATGTTTTGGATATGTATATCTTATCAAAACTTAAAGAATTAAAGGAAAAATTAACGGTTGCTATGGATAAGCATGATATTGTCGAAGCCACAACTTTGGTAGAAGAATTTTTGGAAATTTTGAATAACTGGTATATCCGTCGTTCAAGACAAAGATTTTGGAGCTTAAAAGAATTCGGATGTGAAGCATTTGACACTTTATATACTGTGTTGATTAATTTGTGTAAGATGGTTGCTCCTCTTGCTCCGATGATAAGCGAATTTATTTATCGCAACTTGACGGGAAATGAAAGCGTTCATCTTGAAAATTGGCCAGAACTTGCCGAAATTCAAATTGATAATCCTTTGATTTCAAAGATGGACTTCGTAAGACTTATTTCTTCTAATGCTAAGGCTGTTCGTGAAGATAATAAGTTGAGAAATCGTTTGCCATTACAGTCTATGATGGTTGCTGGTGAAGGCGTTGATAAATTAACTGATTTCTTTGATATTTTAAAAGACGAACTTAATGTTAAAGAAGTTAAAGTTGAAAAGAATGTCGAAGCTTTGGCTGAAAAATTCCTTTATGTTAAGACTCCACTCGTAGGTAAAAGATTAAGTCAGTATATGAAGGTTATTTTGGCTGCATCAAAACTTAATCAATGGGAACTTAATGCTGACGGTACTTTGGCAATTGCTGGTCAAACTTTGTTAAAAGAAGAATTCGAAATGAGACTTGTTTTAAAAGAAGGTTTAAAAGGTCAAGCATTGCCTGATAATACTGCGGTTATTGTTCTTGATACGACACTTTACCCTGAATTAATCAAAGAAGGTATGGCAAGAGATTTTGTTCGTGCTATCCAATCTTTGAGAAAGGAAAAGGATTTTGATGTGTCTGACAGAATTGCTCTTATAATCAAAACTGATAACGAAGAAGTAAAACAAGCAATTACCGAATATAAAGAATATATTATGGAACAAGTGCTTGCATTAAGTTTTGAATTTGCGGATAAGGTTGAAAATGAAAATAGCTTTGAAATCGGTGAAGGTTTGGTATTTGCTGATGCAAAAGTTGTTTAAGTTGTCGCTTAAATAATATAATGAAACAAAGGTCTCTAAGCTTTAAGGTTTAGGGGCCTTAGTTTTGTAAGTGATTGACAAAAAATATTGACAAATTGTTCAATTGTTGTACAATTTATATACTTAATATTATGCTTTAAAAATAAGGTGCAGTAATAATGGCTGATGATATTGAAAGTAGTGTTAATAAAAATCCTTTAACTAAGGCTTTTTTAAAGGATAAGAGTTTTAAAATATACTTTAATTCTTCAAAAAAATCGGTTGAAGATAAAGATATTCCAGATATTGTTTCGGCTATTGTTAATATAAGTGAAAAAGGCGGTGCTTTTTTAATTGATGAAAAAGACGATACTGCTGAATTTCAAAATTCTGATAATCTTAAACTTGATACCAAAGCTTCTCGTTTCGTTGAAAAATTAAATAATAAAATCAAATCTTTTAATGATGATGAAAATTATGTGGTTTTTGTTTTTAACCAAGACAAATTCAATGAGTTTAGAGCCAATAATCATGAAAAAGATAAATATACTTCCTTGGATAAATTTTTAAAAAATGAATTCAAAAGACAGGTTAGCGATTTTGTCGTTGAAAATGCTTATGAAGGTATAAGTGAAGATGCACCTGTAACTTTGTTTGGTAATATTGTTTCAAAACGAAACAAACAAGGTAAAGCTTCGGTTGTTATTATAAATGATTTTAATAAGGATTTAACCAAAGAGGGATATTCGGTTAATGCTCCTGATGCTGAGCGAATTATAAAAGAAAAAGGCATAACTGATGAAATGTTAAGGCTTTCAACGGCGTATCACGAGGTTCATCATGCTTTGGATAATTCGGATTATTCTGATTTACAAAATAATTCTAAAAACCATGACATGGAAGATGAGGGCGGGTTTTTACAAGAACTTTATACAGGTCATCTTATGGAAATAAAGGCTGATATTGGGGCTATGGTTCAATCTTTTAAAGATAACGGCAATTTTAAATCTTCCGAACATGATGAATTTGTAAGGGCCAATAATACATATTCTGATTTTACTGATGAGGTTTTAAGAAAGTCGATTATGATGGGTAATTATCCTTCGGCTTATGATGAATTTAGTTTCAAAGTTATGGAAGAAAGTGGTTATACATATCCAAATAATATGGAAATTAAATTCGATAAAATCAGGGAAAGCTCGACCAAGTATGAAGAAATAAATAATTTTGCTTCGATTGCTGCTTATAATACTTCGCCACTTCTTAAAAAAATGCATAATTTGCTTATGAGTGATGAAAAGTTGTTAAAAAAAGTAAGCAATATGAAAATGAAAGAATTTAACAAATTTGTTGATGGGTTTATATCCAAAAATGCCCTTTCAAAAGAGCAGTTTGGAAAACTTATAATTGATATGTCAAATTCTTACTATGATGAAAAAAATAATCTTATCGTGCCTGATAATAAAAGTTTGATTGCAATAATTAATCACAGAGATTATGAAAACCAAAAAATGGGGGTTTCAAAGTCAGCAGTAGCAGAATATGACAGAAGTAGAACTTTTGATGTCATGGATGAAGTTGACCAAGAATTCCTTGGTAATAACTCTAATAGCTTTTTCAAAGAAGGGCCAGAAGAAAAATTGGAAATATCTGATGGCGAATTTGAAATGGTTGATAAGTGGATGAATACTCTTTCAAGAAAAATGGAAAGAGAAGCAATAAAAATCGGCAATGATAATTTAGCGTTTAGTAAAGTTATAAGCGAAGAAATTGATAATTTAAGAAATCATGATGATATGTATTCTGAAACTAAGCTCAAAATTATTGAAGATTTTTATCTTGGTAATAAGGAAAAAGCAAAATTAAGGGTTGAAGCGGATAAAGAAGTAAGAAAAGAATTGGATAATTCTCCTGATTATATTCCAAAAGAAAAAGGAATTGATTTGGTGGTTTCATATCTTGCTAATCAAATGGATAAGTTTGATGTCGCGTCAAAGGCTTTGCATTGCATCAAAGAAAGAGATAAACAAAGTCTTTCGTTAAAAGATAAAAGAAAAAATCTTGAAGATATATCAAATGCATTTGATGAAATTATTGTTTTTGAGAAAAAATCCGTAGGTCTAGCACAAGCAATAACAAAAGATAATGATGCAAAGGAAATAATATCGGGCACTAATCTTATTCAAGGAAAGGTTACAGCAAGGTCAGGAGGAAGGTTTTCGTCATGGATAAGGGATTATCTTATTCTTGCTAATCAAGGTGCTTCTGATGTTGTTGCAAAAAATCTTATCACAAGGCTTGATGAAAGAAAGATTATGCTGGTAAGCGAGGTTTGCAAAAATAAAAAATTGTTTAAGGCGATTGAAAAAAATAACCAAGAATTAGCAACAAGAATTGGTTTAATAAATAATGTTAAAGAATATAAAGGTAAAATATTTAAAAGCTATGGCTTGAAGTCTGTAAGAGCTAATATAAGTCAAGCAGAATTTGATAAACAATATTCTTGTGGGGAAAGTCTTAATACTGATTTGATAAATAAAAATGCAAACAAAATTGAATTAAGAAGAAATTTTGATATGAGATTGGTTTTAAAAGATAAATTCCGTCAAAAATAAGGGGTATTTTGGTACGGCTTGTCTTTTTGTTTCCCTACACGCGAAAGTATAGACAAAATATTTTAATAAATCAACAAGTTTTTTCTTACGGATTAGACAAAAAAATCTTGACATATAGTATATGTAAGTACCATTATTATGTATATAGGGGTATTTTTATTAACGCATTAATTTATGAAGGGGGTGCGGTATGGCAGAGGTTACTGAAAAAGAACTTAACGAAATGTCTATTCTTCCAAGCGATATAGCTTTGACAAAAGAATTCGTTAAAAAGGGTTCTGTAAGAATTTTTGAGGCTCACAATAAAAGTGAGATGCTTGACGAACAAAGAAATGAAAGTTTATATGTTCCTGATATCGTTGTGGCATTAGCAAAACTTCAAGACAAAGATGGTATATTCCATATTACCCGAGATGATGAAAATGCTCCATTAAATGTTTCAATTAACAATAAGGTTAAACTTGATACTAAGGCTTCTAAATTCATTCAAGAATTAAATGAAACTATAAAAGAGTTTAATGATGACGAAAATATATCAGTTTTAATTTATAATAATGACAAGTTTAATGAATACAGGGCTAATCAAAATGGTAAGCCTATGTCAAAACAACAAGCATTATCAGAATTTTTAAGTTCAGAATTTAGTAAACAAGTAAGTAAAACTGTGTCATCAATTGTCGCCGATGGTACAGCTAAGGATAGTCCTTTTTCATTATCAGACAGAACAGGTGTAAGTGTCGAAAATTTAAGAGGAACAGGTCAAGTTTCAGTTGTTGTTATAAGTGATTTTGACAAAGATTTAACCAAAGAAGGTTTGATGGTTCGTGCTCCCGGTGCGAAAAGATTAATCGAAGAACAAGAAATTTCAGACGAAAGATTAAGAACGATTGTTGCTTCTCATGAAATTCACCATGCTTTTGACGATACTGACTACACAAAATATACTGGAATTGAAGGTAAAAGTGTTTTAGGTGAGCTTTATAAAAGACACAGAATGGAAGCAAAGGCTGATATCGGTGCGGCTATTCAATCTTATAAAAAATATGGAGATTTAAAGTCTTCAAAATATTGGGAATTTATGAGAGCAAACTTTGTTTACGAAGCAGTAAGAAGTCGTACTATAATGAATGCTGCTTTGATGGGGCAAATTCCTGGGGTTTATGATAAAAAAAGCATGGATATAGCTTGTGCAAGTAAGGACTTGGCAGAAAAACTTGAAAAAGAAGTAAAAGAAGGCGGTCCAATTGAAAAAACATTTGATAATTTGCAAAAAAATGCTGAAAGTTTTTCTGCAATCGCTAATTTAGGTATGACGGCTGCTTATGATACTGCCCCTTTGTTGGATAAATTTCATAAAATGCTTAAAGGTGATAAAAAACTTCAAAAAGACATAATGGGTATGAAGCAAAAAGATGTTAATAAATTGATTGATACCTTCTTGGAAAAAGAAGATATGACAAAAGAACAATTTGGACAATATATTGTATCCATGGCTCAAACTGGGATTGGCGAAAATGGTATGATGATGGCTCCTAATGATCCTAACTTGATGAATGTTTTCAAAAACAAGCAAAGACTTGATAAAGTTATGGGTGTCTCAATGGAGGAAAATTACGCTTTCGAAGATAAAGAAAACGAAAAAATCTTTAAATATGTAAATAAAATGATTCATTCTTCGGTTGATGGTTTCTTCTTTGACAAATCTAATAAAAAAGAAGCAATGACAGATTCAAAATATTCAAATTTGAATAAATGGATGGATACTTTAACAAGAAAAATTGAAAGAGAAACAATAAACCAAAACGGTAATGAAACCGCAGGTTTTGGCAGAGTTATTACTTCTGAAATTGACAGTTTAAGAGAACATAAACAAAGATATTCAAAAGAAAAACTTGAAATAGTTGAAAATTACTTCCTTGGTAATAAAAAAGAGGTGGATTTAAGAATTGCTTCCGATAAGCAAGTAAGAAAAGATATAGAAAATATGAAATCTTTTGATATTTCCGATTTCAAAGGAGAAGAACTTGTTTCTGTATATATTGAAAATCAACTTGCAAAACTTGATTTGGCAGAACAAGGTCTTGCAAAATTGAAAAAAGGAAATGAAAAAGGACTCTCTCCAAAAGCAATGAGAGAAAGAGCAGAGTCTTTGGAAGTGGTATATGGAGATATTATATCTTATGAAAGACTTGCTCAGGATTTGTCTTCTAAAATGTCCAAGGATAAAGAAGCAAAGAAAACAATAGGAGATAGTAGTATCATAAAAAGTAAGGTAACTATTAAATCTGGTGGAAAATTTCCTCATTGGGTAAGAGATTTCTTAATAACTATGAATGAAGGTGCTCCTGAATGGCGTGTTGATACTCTTCTTTCAAGAATTGATGAAAAAAGAAAGCTTTTGGCGAAGG
>JAKJEU010000261.1 GCA_022705265.1 Pseudomonadota bacterium
CATCTTGATAGGTTAGTACTTGTTGGCTTTCAAATGCCACTCTTTTTGTCTCGCCATCATTCATATCAATTAACACGGATTGTCGATAAATCCCATTCACATATAACGTCAAGGCAAAGTTGGCGTTCTTCCCATAATTCAAAAGTTCTGCTTCAAATAAATAGTATCCATTCGATTGTAGACTCGCTTTAAAATCAATGATACCAACATTCCATTCGGAAACACTTAAGTCAATTACATTAACCTTTGAGGGAACTTCGACTTCTTTATTCGTGAATAAATAGACACTAGCACTTGGGTTTTCCCGTAAAACATTTTCTAATAAATCCAAAGATTTAGTTAAATCAACTGCTTCATAGGTTGCTTTAAGATTGGTTAGATTTTGCTTAATATAATCGATTGAGTCCGATCTTCTTACTGCATATACCGGATCATTACTAGCATAAATCACGGTAAAACGGTCCTTAGGTGTTGTCTTTTCCGCAAGCTTTACGATTTCTGCCTTTGCCAGATCAAAGTAACTTCCTTTGTTACCCTCCTTTTGCATGCTGGCCGAGGCATCAATGATGGCAATTTTTTCTCCACTTACGGACTGAAGTTGATAGTGTGGTTCAAGCATTAAAAAAGCTAAAGTCGTGATGATTAAGACTTGAAGGATAAAAATCAATGAGCTTTTTAACCAATCAAAAGGTGTTTTCGGCTTGCGATATTTTAAACTTAATTTCCAAATATAAGTACTCGAAAGGGTTTTGTCTTGGTATTTCGGTTTTAGGATGTAGATGATAATTAGGGCTAACAGTCCTAAAAACCCAAATAATCCCCATAAATTTAAGAACTTCATTTTACGGTACCTATCATAGCTAGTTTTTGAAACACAAATCTTTCAATCATTTCACCACTTAACACGGAAACAAAATGCACGCCCCGTTTACTGGCAAATTTTTTGATATCCGTTTGAAAGTCTTTCAGTGCTTCTTTATAGGCAAGCATATGTCCTTTGGTAATTTTTAAGCGCATATTCCTTTGATCTAACACATCAACGGCTTCGGTGTCGAGTAAACGCATCCGTCCATTAAATTTAGGATTCATATCTTCGTCCGATAAAATTTGGAGGAGTAAAACTTCTCGCTTACTATAGATTAAATAATCAACGGCTTTCTTCCAATCACTTTCGGTTAGAAAATCAGAGATTATGATGGTAAGTCCATCATTTCTTCCTAAAGAAGGTGTACTTAAAATGGCCTTTTCAATATCGACATCACCATAAAATTCAAGTTCTTCAAGTTTTGATAAGGAGCGATAAAAGGCATCCTTACTAGTAATCAGTCCTGCAATATCCGTAGAAGTATTTCCATGCATGGCATGAAACGATATTTTATCCATCGAATGAACACTTAAATAACCGAGCGTAGCCGCAGCTTTTAAGGCAAACTCTCTTTTCAAGTTATCTACCTTGGATAAAGATGCAGAGCAGTCGATAAATATTTGGATTAACATTTGTCTTTCATCAACAAACAATTTGATAAAATGTTTTTCAAAGCGACTATATATATTCCAATCAATATGTCTGAGATCG
>JAKJEU010000064.1 GCA_022705265.1 Pseudomonadota bacterium
AGCGTTTTTGGATAAAAAGAGAAGAGAAAAACGAAGAAAATATCGAGAAAAATCCAAATAAAATCAAACAAAAATAACCAACATTAAGATAATTATTATATTGCCTTTGATTTCTTTTTATGGTTTCATCGACATCTTTAAATTTTGTGAAAGCATCCTTGTTAAAAACATGGATATAATGGTTATTTTGTCTTAGCTTTTTTGAAAAATCTATATTAGAAATGATGCGAATTTTATAAGAATTCACGATATCTGAATCTTTCATTAAAACTTTCAATTCATCAAATATATTTGAAATTATTTTTTGATATGATTCATTGGTGTTTTTTAATTCATTATCAATTTCATTAAGTTTTAAATTAAGCTCTTTTTCAATTTTTGTGACTTGTTCAAGGAACACAGTCTTTCTTAAAGACGAAAGCAAAAACACAATTTCGTCAAAGTAATTAAGATGGCGATATTTATTTTTAAAATTTCCTGAATATACTTTGTTTTTCGACTCTTCAATAAGTTTTATATATTGTTCTTCGAATTTAAGGATATTTTTATTGGCATTTATCCTTTTTTCAATGATTTTGTCAGCCTCTTTAATATTATTGATGATTTTTTCGGTTATATTAAAAATCCGTTTAGCAGGTTTAGGATTTAAGGCTTCAAATTCGGTTTTAAGGTTTACTATTCGAGCTTCTCTATCCGCCAATCGTCTCATTACAGCGCGTCTTTCAGGGTTGTTTTTGGCCGAACCTAAGGCGTATGATTCGGAATTTATGCCCTCAACCTCGATTAAAGTTCGCGACAAAAGTATGGCGGTTGGATAGTCAACTTGGGAAACTGATTGAAAATCGGCTTTAAGTTCGGTAAAACCCAAAAAAGCAAGGGTGCAAAAGAATAAAACCAGCGATGTTTTAATAACCGCAGCATAAGAAATAATGGAAAATAATCGCCCATAAAACAATTTTTTCTTAATAAGTTCGAACATTTATGCCTAAAATGATAATTTGTTGTTTATTATTTTATATAATAATCATATATTCGTATTATGTCTAAGGTTTTTTATTAATTATTATAAGTTTAGAATTTTAATAGGCTTGACTTCTTATATTTTTAATTATTTAATTAATAAGAACTATAATGTATTTATATGGAGAACAAAATATGAAAAAACTTTTATCTTTGTTGTTTGTGATTGGGCTTGTTTCTTCTTGCTCCTCTTTTAATCGTGATTACGAAGTGATTGATGCTTCGATTGACAGCAAGCCAGATTGGACCCATGATGTTAAGGAAATTGATGATTATGACGATATATCAGAAAAGTATTATTTATTTTCGGGCGAAAGCGAGAACATAAGCAAAAAATTATGTGAAACAGGGGCAAGAGTTGATGCGGATAAAAAACTTGGTGCATATATTTCTCAATTCATCAAAAACACATATGCAGAGTCTTTGCAAAATTCTGGTGAAATGATGGATACTTATTCCGAAGAAGCAATGGCAAAAAATGTTGAAACCAAGGTTATTGGTTCTATGTCTGTGGCTTCTTATTGGGAAAAGCGGGCTTATTTAAAAGATTTAGGTGCAATGGAAGATAAAAGCCTTTTTTATTGCTATGTGGTTAAGAAAATTGACAAAGATTTGGTCGATAAAATGTTGAAATCTTCTGTTGATAAATTTGTAAACGGTTTTAACAACCAAAAGGCAAAAGAAAAAGCATTACAAGCATTAGAAGACATTGACGACAGTTTCGAAGACAAAATTAAGGAATAAAATTTAATGAAAAAATTATTGTTTTTATTCGCCTTGCTTTTGTCGTTTGATTTAAAAGCAGAGGAAGTTGCAAAAAAACCTGAATGGATTGAATTTCCGTTAAAAGGTTGTATGCAAAACGAAATATGCGTGATTTCAAGTGGTAAAAGTGTTAACGAGGCTACTTTAAAGGCTCAAATCGAGGTTATGAAGGTATTTAACACAATGATAACTTCTAATTACGAAAGCCTTACTTCAAACGATAATGATAAGGTTTCTGACAGTGCTTTGGAAAGTTCGAAAAGTATTACTGAGGGTGTTTTAAGTGGTGTTAAAATCAAAAAAACCTTTAAAGATGGCGACGAAGTTTATGTCCAAGCTTCTTTGAACAAGGACGAGGCAAAGCAAAACATTTTAACCGAAATCCAAGCAATTGATGAAAAAATGCAGGTTTTGTTAAGGGACGAGGCGGTTTCTTCAAATTCTATGTTAAGGAAGTTATATGAGACTCGCAGCGAACTTAACAAAAAATATGCTTTTTTAAATCAAGGCAAGGGTTATGACGAAGTTGTAAAATATGAAGATGTTTTTAAGCAAAAAAAGAAAAATGCTTCGGGCAAAGTCGTTGCAATTAAAATCGTTGAACCAAAGGGCAAAAGGCTTGAAAATTCGTTTAAAAAATTGTTAACCGAAAATGGTTTAAAGGTTTCCAGCTCTTCATATAATCTTGAACTTAAAGGCGAGCTTTATGTCGAACCTGAATACATGAATGTTGAAGGTTTTGTAAAATTCCTTTATATATTTAATCTTGTAAGCTTAGATTTGAATGGCGAGGCTTTGGGTTCGGTTAATGTGGAATTTTCCGAAACAGGGCGAAGCGAAAGCCAAGCGATGAATAAAGCTTTGAAACGAATTGCCGAGGAAGTAAAAGAAAATTTTGCTGATTTGGGCTTATAAAAAATATTTAAAATAAAGAGGATTGTTTTTTGATGAAAAAATATTTAATTATGGCTTTGTGTGTTTTGTTTGCGTCATGTTCAAGCTTTAAGGCGGAAAGAATGACAATTGAACAAGGCGATGAAAAAGCTTTGGAAATTACCGACGAATGGATTACTACGGATACTAAAAATGCGGTTAAATTTATATTAAACCAAATGGTTGAGCATAAAGGATTTAGAGAATATTTGGCAAAATATAATGGCCGTCCTAAATTATTTGTGGGCGAAATTAAAAACGGAACTAAAAATCCGTATTTTCCTATTGCTGATTTAAGCGATGAATTTTTAACTGAACTTTCCATGAGTGGCGATTATGTGTTGATTGATAAGGCTTCAAGAGACAGTATTTTAAAGGAAATTCAATTCCAAAACGACGGTCTTGTCTCTGTGAAAGAGGCTAAACAAATCGGTCGTATGTCTGGGGCTGATTTAATTATTTATGGTGATGTTCGTGAAAATTCTAGCTCTCGTAAAGGAAAAACGGTAAAGGAATATTCGGTTAATATAAGAATGACTGAAATTGAAAAGGCTTCTGAAGTTTTAAGAGTAAGATACACAACAACTAAATATTCGGAACAAAGCTCTTTTGGTTGGTAATCGTTAAGTTATGATTATTAAAAAAGTCCTTATCCTCGTCTTGTTTTTTTGTTGTTCTTGCTCTGTGTTAAAAAGCAGAGATAAACACGAAGAAATGGTAACTTTTGTTAAGCAACAAAAATACGACGAAGCCGCAAAAACGGTGATGGATAAGGACTTTTATTCCGTGGGTTCGGATTTGCTTAAATATCTTGAACTTGGGAATATTTATTATTTAAAAGGCGAATATAAAAAATCCTTGGATTATTTTGACCAAGGTTTTAATTTAAGCAAAGATTTATACACCACAAGCATTAAGGGGAAAATTATTGGTGCTTTGGTTAATGAAAATTACGATGTTTATTATGGGTTAAGATACGAGCTTTCAATGTTGCGTTTTTTTAATTCTTTGGCTCATTACCGAATTTATGAAAGCGGTCGTTTCGAAGATTACGAAGAATTTATAAAATGCGAAGAGGACGAAGAAGATGATGCTTGTGTCGATGGTTATAAATTACAAAAAATATCAGGGCAAGTTTTAACCGACGATGAAAAACGAGCTCATTTAGAAGCGGCGTTAAGCATGGTTCGCGAATGGGACGGTTTTTTAAAAGAACAAAAGCAAAAAGATTTGGGCGAACCAATTTACAAAGACGATTTGCTGGCTCGGGTTTATGGTGCTTTTTTGCACGAAATCGAAGGTACAGTGGAGGATAGGGGGATTGCTCTTAACCTTTATAAATCGGCTTTGGAGGTTTTGTTTAAAAATTACAATATTTACCCGACCTTTAATATAAAATATAAGGATTTTCAAAGCGATTTTGATAAGCTTCATGAAATTAGTGAAAAAGATGTAAAACGAAAATATGTCATAAATACCAAAGCTTATCGGGTGGTTGAGGAATTTTTAAAGGCTGAAATCAAACGGCTTGAAAAAGGCAGGGAAAAATCAAATGTAAAGTTAGTCGTAAAAGAAGGTTTGATTACTTCAAAACAGGTTGAAACAGTGGAATTTGATTTGCCGATTGCCTTGATTTTAGCAAGAGTTGATGGGGACCAAGGTGTTTTGGATTTGTTACCAAAGCTTTTGGGTGGCTCTAAGCTTAAATTCGAAATGCCAAAGGTTTTGGAGCCTCTTCCTGCTGTCCCTTATTTGGTTAAGGTTTACGATGATGAAAATAAAGAAGTTGTAAGTAAGGATTTGTTGGTTATAAATCCATTATCTGATATTGCTTATCAAGATTTTAAACGAAATGAAGTGTCGATTAAGGCAAAAATATTGGCGGCATCGGCTATGAAATATGCGGGTGCGGTTGCTTCGGCTTACTCAATTTATAAGCAAAATGAAAAGTCGACGGTTGGTCTTATAAGTGCTGTGATTGCTTTTAAATTATCGCTAAGTTCGATTGAAGAGTCTGATAGAGTGGATATCAGAAATTGGGGGATTTTACCTGGTAATATTTTTGCCTCTTCCTTTACGCTTAAAAAAGGCGATTATAAAATTAAAATTTTCGGCGGAGAGGGTAACAAAAAAGTCATTTTCCAAGACAAAATCAAAGTCGAAGATGAAATCAAAATATTTGACATAAACATAAATCAAAAGTAAATGTATTTTACTTATGTTCATGGTTGGTTTATCATATAATTTATGAAGGTGGAAGTTTTAAAAAGATTGATTAGTATAAATAAAAGGGAATATTTGAAATATGCCCTTTTACTTGTTGTGTTGATGATACCCTCGATTGATTTTCTGTTTCATATTTTAGTTTTATATTTTTTCGGAAGCCTTTTATACATACGATATGATTATGACAAATCATGGAAATTTATATTAAAAGCCCCGATTTTAAGCATAGCCTTTATAAGGCTTGTGATGTATAGCTTTCCTAAATATGGTTATGATTATGGAGAAATACTTTTAATTTTATTAGTATTATTCATGTTTGTCCAAGGACCTCTTTATGGTATCTCAAGAGATTTAAGTAAGGTTTTATGCAATAAATGCTATATGTATTCAGGTTTTGATTGGGATTCATCTTGTAATGTTTATATTACTCCAAAAAATGATGCATCCAATATATTTCTTTCATATATTTGTTTGTTTTTTATATGTATTTTTTTGTTTTTATGGTTAAAACATAAATCTATTAAATATATACTTCTTCACCATGTGTGGATTTTTTATTTGTTTATTCCTCCTTTTCTTAGAGTTGTATTTGGTATGAAATTTTATTTTACTATTATGGATTAAGATGGTTAGTTATTTTATTTATTTTTCTTAAAATTTATTTTAAATTCATTGGAGTAATTATCTTCAAAGGTATAATTATATGGCTTTAATATTCCGTATTTTTCTAATACGGAAGAAGTTTTATAAAGGTTTGATAGGTTTCTTATGGAATTATCTTCATCAATATTAAAATCGTAATAATCATTAATTTTTAATTTGGTTTGTCCTGTAAAGCCGTCTTTTGTTATTTCCCCAGAAAATTCACAAAAAGCCTTGCCAGAGCCCATGGTAAGTAAGGTGTCGGCGTATTCGGAGGAAAGGACCACGCTGGTTGGCCAATCTGAATTGCCGTATTTATTAAAAAAATGAGGTGCAATAGATTTATTCACTGATGAAATAGCTTTTTCAAGATGTTCGCCATAAAAAGTTTCTTCTGATGTAATATTTTGAATTATTTTAATGGGCTCCGTGCTTAAAATTGTTATTGTGTCATTTTTTAATTTTTTTAAACGGTCATTTATAAAGGTGTTGTCTATATTGTATTCTTCTCTGGTTCCAAACTCTTTTGTTTCTGCTATTTCCTTAAACGACTGGTTGCATTTTTCTTTTAAAAGTTTTACTCCTTTTAAATTTTTAAAGGCCTCATGTTCAGGAGTTCCTTTTTCAAAAGTAAATTTAGACCCGTCGCCAAAAATTGCTCTGCGATACATAAAAGAAGCAGTAGGATATTGTGATTGGAATTTAGGGTTGTCCAACATGAATCTAACTCCTGCAACACCATTTTCAGCATTTAAAAGAATTTCTTTGTCATCATCAGATACATTGTTATTTCGCAAAACCTTATTTATTTTTTGTGACAATATTTGGCTGTCTTCTTTTGTATAGGGATCGATTAATTGCTTTGATGGATTTTTTTTGAATTTTCGTTCGTAATATAATGCTTTTAACATGGAAGAGAGATTGTTAAAATCCTCGATATATTCGAACGGGACATCTTTTGCCGTTTTCTCTGGTATGCCCTTTTACATGGACAATATAGTTGGTTAATTTGTTAAAATCGTCAAAATTTAAAGATTTAAAAAAGTCGGTCATTATTTCATTTCCTTATAAAAATTTATGATGGCTTGTTTGTCCATGTTGCATTCAGTGATTTTATCAAGAGCGTTTAGGTAACAATCAAAAAGCTCTCCGTTGGTTTTTGGAGAGCATATAAAATCAGTGTTCAAAAGCCGTATTTCAGGGGGGCTAAGAGGGATTGTTTTAATCTCTTTGTTCCTTGCACAAGCGTTTAACGACATCAAAAGGAAGCTTATCAGACCGCCATTGATAATATTTTTCAGATGAGTTTTGATGGAATTTTTTTTCATTTTCTGCCCTCAGTTTTTTGATTTTTTCGATTTCAGATTGTTTTTGTTCGATGTTTAAAAGGTTTGCTTGCGATTTTTGGTTGAAATTTTTAAGGGTTTCGTTTTGGCTTAAAATTTCATTATTTTTACTTGCAATGTCCATTTTTAACATGCGGTTTTGTTGGTATAAAAAAAGGGTTGTAAAGATTAACAACCCAATGCCTATGATGGAAAAATAATTTTTCATGGTTTTACCAATCCTTTGACATAACCGTTATTGGTTCTGGTTAAAACTTCTCTTCGGTTTTCGTCGAATTTAAAAGAAATATGTATCCAATTTGGTTCTAATATAAGTTGGTCAAAACAAAAAGAAGCTTCGATAATTTTGCACGCTTTGTAATGGTCGTAATTTTTTAAAACAAAATCCACAGCCTCGCCTTTTGTGTGTTGCGAATTTTTGGCTCCTTTTAAAGCTTTGTTAAGTTCAATCGAGCGATATCCGCTGGTCACAATAAGCTTGCCAAAATGCTCGCATATCGGATCAAGCCCATAAAAGCAAAGGTCTTTTAATTTTACGACTTCTTCATTGTCAGGGATATTTTCGATATCGTGTTTGTCGGCATAATTTGATTTGGTTAAATCGTCGAGGTAAAAATATTTTGATAATTTCATTTTGGTAATTCCTTTGTATAATTTGGTTTAAAAAAAGTTAATAAAAAACCCCTTACAAAAATTTGTAAGAGGCGTAAAAATTGTTATTTTAAAGGTTCTTTTAAAGGAAACCTTTTAAAGCCTTTTGAATAATATGAACGAAATCAGACTTGAATTTTATTTCGTCATCAAGTTGGTTTGAGATAAGGTTTTGAAAAGCCTGTTTGTTAAAAAATCGTTTGTAAGGGACATGACCTTTTTTATATTCCAGCAAGATTTGAGGCATAATTTTTTCGTAATAATAAG
>JAKJEU010000065.1 GCA_022705265.1 Pseudomonadota bacterium
AGACGGTGCAATAACAAAAGAAGAAGCAGAATTAGCGGTAAACGAGCCAATCGTGGTTAATCGCCCGCAAACTAGTACAATTAAAGAAGCAGGATATTTTGCCGAAGAAGTAAGAAGAGAAATTATTTCAAGTTATGGAGATAGTTCAATTTATGAAGGCGGGCTTGCGGTAAGAACTTCTGTGGACCCAAGAACACAAGGTTATGCGGTTGATGCTTTAAAAGGCGGGCTTTTAAATTATGACAGAAGACATGGTTACAGAGGCCCTTTGCAAAACATTGAATTTAAAGATAACGAATTTAAAGAGCTTTTGGAAAAGGTTGAAATTCCAAGCTATGCCGTTGATACATGGGAAAAGGCGGTTGTTTTATCGGTTAATGAGGCTGATGTTGATATTGGCTTTATAAGTGATAAAGTTGGCAAAATTCCTTTGGAAGAACTTAAATGGGCAAGAAGTGTTGAACCAAGGCAAACTTTGGGTCCTGTAATCAAAAAACCATCACAAGTTTTGAAAAAAGGTGATGTGATTTTGGTTGAGGAAGTTAAAATCGGAGAAAAAAGGAAAAAATATCCTGAAAATACATATGCATTAAGACAAATTCCTGATGTTGATGGAGCTTTGGTTGTTATGGATCCGCATACGGGAAGAGTTTTGGCTATGGTTGGTGGTTTTTCATATAAAAGGTCGGAATTTAACCGTGCAACCCAAGCAAAAAGACAACCGGGTTCTTCCTTTAAACCATTTGTTTATTTGGCGGCACTTGAACAAGGGTTTACACCATCAAGTATTATTCTTGATGCTCCTTTTGCTCTTGACCAAGGACCTGGGCTTGGAAAATGGCGACCACAAAATTACAGCACGAATTTTTATGGACCTACGACTTTAAGAATTGGGTTGGAAAAATCACGAAATTTAATGACTGTAAGGCTTGCAAATCATAAGGATGTCGGAATTCAATTGGTTGTCGAATATGCAAGAAAGTTTGGAATATCTGATAATCTTCCTCCTGTTTTATCTATGTCTTTGGGGGCTGGTGAAACAACGCTTTTAAGGCTTGCTTCGGCTTATTCTATGCTGGTTAATGGGGGCAAGAAAATTACTCCAACTTTGGTGGATAGGATTCAAGACAGAAATGGTAAAACAATTTATCGCCATGATGAAAGAACTTGTGAAGATTGTTATGTGCCTTATCATAAGGGGGATTTGCCTCCAAGATTACCAGATTTAAGGGAGCAAGTCGTAAATCCGATGAGTGCTTACCAAATCGTAAGTATGTTAAGCGGAGTTATAGATAATGGTACAGGTATACTTGCAAAAATAAGAGGAAGGCAGTTAGCGGGAAAAACAGGAACTACCGATGGAAATTATGATGGTTGGTTCATTGGGTTTTCACCTGATGTTGTCGTGGGTGTTTTTGTTGGTTTTGATGTTCCAAGAACTTTGGGTTCAAGAGATACGGGCGGTGTTGTTGCGGCTCCGATATTCAGAGATTTTATGTATAGCTATCTTAAAAACAAACCTTCAACACCTTTCCGTGTTCCATCTGGGATTAAATTCATAAGAGTAAATCATAAAACGGGATTACCTGCTAAGGTTGTTGACGAAGATGTTATTTTAGAGGCTTTTAAACCTGAGGATAATTTTTCTAATTCAAAAAATATTGACAGCGATGGAGAAGAAAGTAATCTTATCAATAATCAAGTCGAAGATAATGTCCCAGATGTCGGAGGAATATATTAATGGATGCTGAAATTTTAAAAATTGTTGAATCAATCAAAGGCTCAATTTCTACTTTACGGAGGAGTCTTTGACTTTGATAATGCGGTTGATAAATTAAGCGAGCTTGAAAGCCTTGTTCACGACCCTAATCTTTGGAATGATGCGGAAAGGGCAAAGAAAATAATGTCCGAAAAATCTTATCTTGAAGATTCAATTGGCTTTATTAAAAAGTTGGAAAGAGATTTAGAGGATATTATAGAGTTTATAAAGCTTGGCGAAGAAGAAGACGATGAAGCGACTGTAACCGAGGCGGCAAAAGAGCTTAAATCCATAAAAGAAGGCATAAAGGAAAAAGAGCTTGAAGCCTTGTTAAATGGTGAGGCGGACAAAAATGATTGCTTTATCGAAATTCATCCAGGGGCAGGCGGTACAGAAAGTTGCGATTGGGCGGAAATGCTTTATCGTATGTATGTTAAATGGGCGGAAAGAAGAAAATACGAAACCGAAAGTATCGAAGAACAGTCAGGAGATGAAGCTGGGATTAAAAGTGCGACCATAAAAATAAAGGGCATTAATGCTTATGGTTGGTTAAAAGGCGAAAGCGGAGTTCACAGACTTGTTCGTATTTCTCCATTTGACAGCAATGGGCGAAGGCATACTTCTTTTGCCTCGATTTGGGTTTATCCTGTAATTGATGACAGAATTAATATCGAAATAAATGAAAAAGATTGCCGAATCGATACTTACCGTGCTTCTGGGGCTGGTGGTCAGCATATTAATAAAACGGACAGTGCGGTTCGTATTACTCATATTCCAACGGGAATCGTGGTACAATCCCAAAACCAAAGGTCTCAATTTAAAAACAAAGACGAGGCTTGGGCGATGTTGAAATCTAAACTTTATGAATTAGAGCTTAAAAAACGCGAAGAAAAAGCAAACGAAGTTGAAGCAAGTAAAAGTGATATAAATTTTGGACATCAAATAAGGTCTTATGTTTTATATCCTTACCAACTTGTAAAGGATTTGAGAACCGAAGAAAGTACTTCGGATGCTGATGGAGTTTTGGACGGTAAAATCGACGCCTTTTTATCGGCCTTTTTGCTTAATAAAGTTTAAATTTTTAAAATTGGGTTTTTATATCTTGGCTTGTGTTCAGTTTTTTTTTTGTAATTTATCGCTTTAAAAGGGCATAAATTTATGCAAGCCGAACAATATGAACAATTATTTTTAAAAATTGGATATCCTTCTTTGTCGTAATCAATGTTAAGATTTGGGCAATTTTTTTTGCAAATTCCACATTTAACGCATCGTTCTTTTACGACATAAAATTTTTTGGAAATATCAGGCTTTGCAAGCTTGTCAAAAATAAATTTTCCGATATAAGAAAGTAAGTCTGAAAAAATGTTTTTTTTATAATCTGATTTTTCTTTGTTATTAATTTTTTCTTTTATTTTTTCAATTTCGATATAAGCATTTTCTAAAACTTCTTTTGCTTCTTCCTCGGTTGAAACACGAGTTAAAAACACATCATTTGAAGGCATTATCAAATCAAAATAAGCATCAAGTTTTTGAAGGGCTTTATATATGAAAATCCCAGGACTTCCACATAAACCACCACCATGAGCTATTGTATATACATATTTATCTTTTATTTTATCTTTTATCAAAGAGCAAAATTCCAAAACCATTTTAGGTGGGGCAAAGGAATAAACCGGAAAAATAATTCCAACGCAATCATCAGATATTTTTATTTCCTTTTTTTCGTTGATTAAGCAAGGAATAGAATAAACATTTTTATCCCCAATTTTATCAGCAATATCAACAGAATTTCCAGTCCCAGAAAAATAAAATATTGTCATTTATGGTTTCCTTAAATAATTTGTCAATATTATACTATATTATTTCGTGCAGGGAACCTTTTTTTTATAAAAATTTAAAACTTAATGAAAATGTAATTTTTTTTAATAAAAATATGTGATACAATCTATAAAAATGGCTTTGTTGTTTTTTGAATATTGTACTAAATATAAGATAAAATATTATATATTCTATTTTTTTTATATTTTTCTTTTTTATTAAAAAAATAGTGTACAATGTTCGTATTAAGTATAAGGCCCTTGAATTTATTTTTAAGGTTGCTTTATGATAACGGAAAGTATCGTTTTTTAGGATTAACAAATTTAGAGTATATTATGGATATTTTTGATATAAGCGATGATAAAATCATAAAAGATCAAGAGGCAGTAGTGAAGTGGTTCAATCCTGTTAAAGGTTTTGGTTTTGTTGAAATAGAAGGTTATAAAAATGATGCTTTTTTGCATATCTCAGTTTTATCAAAAACGGGGCATAATTCGTTATATCCTGCGACAAAGATAAAGTGTAATATTGTTGAAAGTGACAGAGGTGTTTTAGTTGTCAATGTCAATGAGATAATTATTGTTGACGATACAATGAAAAATGAAGAGGTTGAGGGAATTATAAAATTCTTTAATTACTCAAAAGGATTCGGTTTTGTGACTCCAATTTCTGGTGGTGAGGATATATATTTAGGCCGAATAACTTTAAAGCTTGCGGGCATTAAACAAGTTTTACCTGGACAAAAGGTTAAGGTAAAAACCTATATTGGTTCAAAAGGTGCAACTGCTGAAAGTATTTCTTTGATTTAATATAAAAAATATTGTAAATTATTTTCATGTTACTCTGTGTGTGTTGTTTTTTAAGGGTATAATTGGGATAGCTTATGATAAAATATGATGAAATAATAAAAACTTCTCTTTTAGAAGTAGTTAGAGAATCATTAAGACTAACTGCAAAAAATGGTCTTCCTGTTGAAGGCAACCATTTTTATATCTCTTTTGCAACAGACAAGAGTGGCGTCATTATTCCTGCCTTTTTAAAAGAAAAATATCCAAAAGAAATGACTATTGTTCTTCAAAATAGTTTTTCTAATTTAAAGGTTGAGGAAGGGTCGTTGGATTCTACTTGTTTTTCAGTGGATTTAAAGTTTTCAGGCATTGTTAGTACCGTCAAAGTTCCGTTTAAAGCCATAAAATCTTTTTATGATCCTTTTGCAAATTTTGCTTTGCAATTTGATTTTAAACTTACATCGAACAAGGACGAGACTGAACCTAATGAGCCTAAAACATCGAATGAATCTCCAAAAAAACAAGAAGAAAACGCGTCTAATGGAAAAATAATTGACTTTAACTCATTTAAAAAGAAGTAGACATGTTATCAAAAATAAAAAAACACTCAATTGCTGTTGCAGGACATAAAACCAGCATAGCTTTAGAAAAAGATTTTTACGATGAACTAAAAAAAATAAGCGAAGAAAAAGGAACTTCATTAAATAATCTTATTACCGAAATTGATAAGAATAAAAATAAGAATCTTTCTTCTGCGATAAGACTTTTTGTATTACAAGAACTTAAACAAAGGATATCAAAATATGAAAACCACAGCCCAGGTTAGAAAAACTTTCCTCGATTTTTTTGTAAGGAACGGGCATGAAGCGGTTGCGTCTTCATCACTTGTTCCTCATAATGACCCAACATTAATGTTTACGAACGCGGGAATGAACCAGTTCAAAAACATTTTTACAGGATTAGAAAAGCGAGCGTATAGTAGGGCTACTACATCACAAAAATGTGTAAGAGCAGGGGGCAAACATAACGATTTGGATAATGTTGGCTATACTGCAAGGCATCATACCTTTTTTGAAATGCTTGGAAATTTCTCTTTTGGCGATTATTTCAAAGAACAAGCAATTGCATTTGCATGGGAACTTGTTACAAAAGATTTTGATCTTCCAAAAGACAAGCTTTGCGTTACCGTTTTTGGTGAAGACGACGAAGCTCATGGCATTTGGAAAAAGGTTTCGGGATTAAGTGACGACAAAATCATCAGAATTTATACAAATGATAATTTCTGGTCTATGGGCGATACTGGCCCTTGTGGTCCTTGCTCTGAAATTTTTTACGATCATGGAGATAAGGTTTTCGGAGGTCCTCCTGGCTCTCCTGACCAAGATGGTGACAGGTTCATTGAAATTTGGAACCTTGTTTTCATGCAATATGAACAACTTGCAAGTGGTGAAAGAATAAAGTTACCAAAACCATCAATTGATACGGGAATGGGATTGGAAAGAATGACTGCTTTGTTGCAAGGTTTTCATAACAATTATGATATAGATTTATTTAAAGCATTAATAAACAATATTGGCGAAGTTGTTGGTATTAATCCATATAAAGAAGATGTTCTTGCGTCTTCACGGGTTATTGCGGACCATCTTCGTTCTGGCTGTTTCTTAATCGCTGATGGTGTTATGCCTTCAAAAGATGGCAGAGGCTATGTATTAAGAAGAATTTTAAGAAGAGCAATGCGTCATGCAAGCTTGATTGGTTCAAAAGAACCTTTGATGTATAAACTTGTTCCATCTTTGGTAAAGGAAATGGGCGAAATTTATCCAGAGCTTAAAAGAGCAACTCCATTAATTACCGAAACTTTGCATATGGAAGAAGAAAATTTCAGAAGAACTTTGGACAGAGGCATTAAGCTTTTAGACAGTGAAATCGAAGCCTTGGCTGGCAAAAAAGAACTTAAAGGCGAGGTTGCATTCAAACTTTATGACACTTATGGCTTTCCTCTTGATTTAACCCAAGATGCGTTAAGAAGTAAGGGAATTACTGTTGATGTTGCTGGTTTCAACGCTGAAATGGATAAGCAGAAAGAACTTGCAAGACAAAATTGGGCTGGAAGTGGTGAAGCAAAAGAAAGCGCAATTTGGTTTGATTTAAAAGAAAAATTCGGTGCTACGGATTTCCTTGGTTATGCTTTAAATCAATCCCAAGGCAAGGTTCTTGCAATTATTAAAGACGACAAAGAAGTTGAAAAAGCGGTTGTTGGTGATGAAATTTATCTTATTACTAACCAAACTCCATTTTACGGAGAATCAGGTGGTCAAGTCGGCGATAAAGGTTATATTTTTGCTGATAATGGTTTAAAAATCGAGATAAAAGATACTTTGAAAAAATTTGGCGAACTTATCCTTCATAAAGGTATCGTTGTTGAAGGCGAAGTTTCAAAAGATTTATCAGTTGAACTTAAAATTGACGAAGATTTAAGAAAATTAACCATGGCTCATCACTCTGCTACCCATCTTTTACAAGCAGCATTAAGACAAGTTTTGGGTTCTCATGTAAATCAAAAAGGTTCGTCAGTAGGACCAGATGGCTTGCGTTTTGACTTCTCTCATTTAAAAGGTTTGTCAAAAGAAGAAATTTTGAAAATCGAAGATATAGTTAATGAAAAAATCGCATCAAACGAAGAAGGTTCCGTAAAAATTATGGGACAAGAAGAAGCGATTAAGTCAGGGGCTATGGCTTTGTTTGGCGAAAAATATGGCGATGAAGTTCGTGTGGTAAGCTTTGGCGATGGTCAAGAAAAATTTTCGGTTGAACTTTGCGGTGGTACTCATGTGAAAAGAACTGGCGATATTGGATATTTCAAAATTTTATCCGAAGGTTCAATTGCATCAGGAATTAGAAGAATTTTTGCGGTTGTTGGTAAAAATGCTGTAAATCATGCTCGTGAAGTCGAAGAAAATTTGGTAACTGTTGCTGATTTATTAAAAACCACACCTGCTAATTTATCGGCAAAGGTTAATGCGTTGTTGATGGCTAATAAAAACCTTGAAGCAGAGGTAAAAGAGCTTAAAAAGAAACAAGCCTTAGGTGGAGATGGTGCAAAAGTAATAAGCAAAAATGTTGGAAAATTCTCTCTTATATTCAAAAAGTTCCAAGACATGGAAGTAAAAGAGCTTCGTTCTATTGCTGATGAATTCAAAGAACAAATTGGTTCTGGGGTTGTGGTTTTGGCAAATAAAACTGAAAATGCTTCAAGCTTTATTGTTGCGATTACAAATGATAAATTGGCTGAAATAAAGGCTAATGAAATTGTCAAAACATTATCAGAAAAGCTTGGTTTAAAAGGTGGTGGTAAACCTGAACTTGCTCAAATCGGTGGCAACATTGACGCCGAAGAGGTTTTGGTTGAAGTCGAAAAAATCTTATTAAGCAAATAAAAATATTAAAAAGCGGTGGTTAAAATATCATCGCTTTTTTTATTGGT
>JAKJEU010000066.1 GCA_022705265.1 Pseudomonadota bacterium
ATTACAACGACGCTTTGAAAGTTGATGATGATGAATTTGAGGAATTAAAATTAATTATTTATGATTTTATTGGCAAGATAAAGCTTTTTGAAAATGAAAAAGTTATACCTTATGAAGACAGATTAGAATTTGATATGTTAATCAAATCTGTAAATGAAATGAGCGGAGTTGAAAAAAGTGATTTAATAGACTCCTTTGAAAAATATTATAAATTAAGATTGCTTAAACAAGATTTTTATTATTTAGGCTGGTCATCATTTACGGTTAGTATATTTTGGCTTTTGGTGTGGGCAAGCATATTTTATTTTTCTTTATTTAAAGTTATTTTAATTATATCATTAATGGTTACGATTGTTTTGTTTTTGATTGGTTTAAGGCTTAATCAAGTTATTGATGATTATAAATTTGAAATTGAAAAACATGCTAAAAAAATTGTATCAAAACTTTAAATTTCTGGGTATTTTTTGGAATTTTTAAGGTAATATTCAATTTCTTTTTCGTCCGTTTCGTTAATTGAAACCGAATTTAAAAAATATCCTTTATCAAAGCTTCCGATTTTTTGTTGTTTTGCTTTTCTTATGTTTTCTATTTCGCTCATGTCAAAATTATTATGTTTGACGATAGACATGATGACTTCGATACAATCGGCAAGTTCTTCTTTTAATTCGGCTTCATTATTTGAATTAAGGCATTCGTTTGCCTCTTCCACCAATTTTGATTTAAGCAATTTTACGATTTTCTCATGATTTAATGTGAAAAAATCAGGCACGATATTTTTGTTTTTGAAAATATCAATTCGTCCATCACGCACCAAAGCATTTACTTTAAATTTTCTCATAAAGAGCTTTCTTTATAAACTTTGCATTCGTGGGAATAAAGACAATCAAATTCGGGTGGAAATTCGATTATGCCGTCAAGCAATGCACCCATTTCAAATTCCAAGCCAAGGACATTTTCCTTATCATCGACTTCGAAAGGAGGAAATAAATCCCAAGTATAAGAAGGTTTAAACCCAAATTCATGATAAAATTCGGCATCTCCAAAAGCAATGATAGCATTGAAACCCAAACTTTTTGCTTTATCAATTCCAAAATCGATTAAAGACTTGCCAATCCCTTGGTTTTGGTATTCTGAGGCTACGGATAATGGAGTAATTGCAAGATATTTTTTTGTGTTTGCAATTTCTTGTTTTTCAGGTCTAAAAGTCTTAATTGTTACTGGCGAAAACAAAACATGACCGATAATTTGACCGTCTTTTTCAAAAACAAGAGAAAGCTCAGAAATAAAGCCTTTTGTTTCTCTTACTTCGTCGACCAAATTAGCTTCGGCAACGCCTGCGAAAACTTGTTTTATCAAAGTTCTTATAGCCTGATAATCGTTTTCATTTTCTTTACGAATAAACATAAATACCTTTATAAATAATTAAAGAATGTCATCTTTATACTAAAAATGATACAATGTTGCAAGGTTTAATTTTTTAATTAATGAGGTTGAGATGTCTGAAACGCTTGAAAAAGTAAGAAAAATCGGGGTAAAAACGGCGGTAATTTTAGGGAGCGGTTTAAAAAGCTTAACCGACGATTTGGATGATGTTTTTGAAATTTCATATAAAGATATTAACGGATTTCCATCACCAAAAATCAATGGACATGCTGGTAAAATGATAATTGGTAAATTAAATCATGAAAATATAATGTTTTTAAGTGGCAGAATTCATATGTACGAAGGTGGAGACGGCGGTGAAATCGTTGAATTTATCACATTGTTAAAACAAATGGGAATAGAGCATCTTATATTAACGAATGCGGCGGGAAGTTTGAACAAAGAAATCAATGTCGGAGATGTGATGATGATAACCGACCATATAAATTTTTCGGGTAAAAACCCTTTGATAAGCATAAAAGACAAAGGTAACGATATTTTTGTTGATATGGTTAATGCATATGATAAGGACATTAACGAAAATTTCGAAAAAATTGCCAAAGAAAATCACATAACCCTTAAACGCGGTGTTTATATTTGGGCTTTGGGTCCAAATTTTGAAACCCCAGCAGAAGTGAGAATGTTCAAAGCCTTAGGTGCAGATGTCGCGGGAATGTCCACAGTCCCAGAAACCTTAATCGCAAGATATTTGGGCATGAAAGTATCCGCCTTTTCCATCATAACCAATTTTGGAGCAGGGATAAGCAACACAAAACTAAGCCACGAACAAACCCTTAAAATGGCAGGGCTTGGAGCGGAAAGTTTGAAAAAATTGCTTAAAAAATCGCTTTAAAAATTATTGGCTTAGCTTGATTTTAGCGGAAGTGATGATTTGAATTAAATCGTCGCAAGTTACTTTATCACTTTTCATCAAATCGACTGTAACTTCATCATTCATCAATTCTTCTAATGATGCTTCTTGATTACCTTTGAACGAGCTTGCCATATTGTATTTTCCTATTACTTTATAATTTACGATTATTATTTTGTAACAATTCTTGCCACAAATAAAAATGGTATGATGAATTAAATTAAAAATCAATTAATTAATTTATTAAAAAAGGGGCTACGCATATGTAACCCCTTGATTTTTGTTATGAATAAAAATTTAAAGCCCAGCCATAATCGCCTTAGCAATACGGTCGGAAAAGGACGCAGGGTCTTTTAAACTTTCGCCTTCGTTAATCAAAGCTTGGTCGTAAATAAGGAGGATAGTATTGCTTACAATCTCTTCTTTTTCACCAAGTTTCACAAGTTCGCTTAATTTTTTGATTAAAGGGTGCTTGGAATTAATGTCTAAGACTCTTGAACTTTTATACATAGTTTGTTGTTGATATTTTTTCATCAATTTTTCAAGATGAAGGCTCATGTCTCCTTCCTTTGCCGAAATGCAAGCAGGGGATTTATCAAGACGAGTAGTAGGGCGAACCTCTGTTATTTCGTCTCCGATAACGATTTTCATTTTTGCAATCAAGCGTTCAAGGTCTTCGTTATTCAAAGGTTCGATATTTTCTCTTCCATCAACATATTTCATATCGTCAAGGTCTGTGCCAACTTGGGCGACATGTTTGATGTCCTTGAGCTTATATGCTGGGAAAACATTTGGCCAAAATTCGTCAATCGGGTCGGTAAGTAATAATACATCGACGCCTTTTGCTTTGAAAGCTTCGATTTGAGGGTGGTTTTTAAGAATGTTAACATCTTCGCCACTGATATAATAAATTGCTTTTTGACCTTCGACCATGTTGTCGATATATTCTTTGAAGCTTATTGGTTTTAAAAGCTTTGAAGAGTTAAATCTTAAAAGCTCTGCAATTTCTTCGCGGTTTGCTCCGTCTTCATAAAGCCCTTCTTTTAACACAGAACCAAAATTTTCATAAAATTGGTTGTAACTTTCGACATCTTTTTCCGATTTTGTTTTAAGCTCTTTTAAAATCTTTGCCACAATGCCGTTTTTAATCTTTGTCAAAAGCGGAGTTTTTTGCAACATTTCACGGCTTACATTCAAAGGAAGCTCTTTGGTATCAATGATACCCTTAATGAACCTTAACCAATTAGGCATAAGGTCAAAAAGCTCATCAGAAATGAAAACTTTGTTGGTATAAAGCCTTAAAGACTTTTTCTTATCAGGTTGGAAGAGGTCATAAGGACGAATTGTTGGAATATAAATTAACGCGGTATATTCGATGGTTCCTTCGGCTTTGTAATGAATGGTGGCCCAAGGGTCGTCAAAAGCTTTTGCGGTGCTTTTATAAAAATCTTTATATTCGTCTTCGGTAATTTCCGCCTTGTTTCTTGTCCAAATAGCAGCTGAAGTGTTAATTTGTTCGATTTCATCGCCTTTGATTAAGAATACAGGCACAGAAATATGGTCGGAATAAGTTCTTACAATATTTCTTATTTTAATTGGGGAAGTGTATTCCTTGTGTTCGTCTTTTAAGAAAAGCTTGATTTCCGTTCCTCTTTTCAAATCTGATTTTGGAGCGATACTAAACGAACCTTTTGCTTCCGAGGTCCAAATATTGCCGTCTTTTTCACCTGCTTTTTTTGAACAAACTTCGACCTTGTTTGCAACCATGAAAGCCGAATAAAAACCAACGCCAAATTGCCCGATGATGGAGCTGTCTTTTTTACGGTCGCCAGTTAAGTTTTTCGCAAATTCCGCAGACCCAGATTTAGCAATAGTTCCAAGGTCTTTGATTAATTCGTTACGGCTCATACCCACACCGTTATCGCGGATTATCAAAGTTCCTTCTTTTTCATCAGGAATTATTTCGATTTTAAAATTTGCGCCTTCTTCCTTTGCAATATCAGGGCTGGTAAGGGCAAGATATCTTAATTTATCGCAAGCATCAGAGGAATTTGACACTAATTCGCGTAAAAATATATCAGGGTCGGAATACAAAGAATTGATAACGATATCAAGGACTTTTTCGACTTCTGCTTTAAATTCGATTTTTTCTTCTTGTGGTTGATTTTCGTTTAAATTTTCACTCATTTTGCCTTCTTTTTCTTCTTTGAAATTGTTAAAAATTAATTTACTATCAACATATAATCATCATTAAAGGAAATTTCAAGACCATGTTTAAAAACTTAATCATCGAAGCAAAATCTATTAGAAGACGGGACCCAGCAGCAAGATCTTTGTTAGAGGTGTTTTTGTGTTACCCAGGTTTTCAGGCTTTGGTGTTTCATCGTTTAAGTCATTATTTGTGGAAACATGATTTTAAACTTTTGGCGAGGTTTATTTCAAATATTTCAAGGTTTTTTACCGCAGTTGATATCCACCCAGGTGCGACAATTGGAAAAAATTTATTCATTGACCATGCTTTGGGCGTGGTTATCGGGGAAACAGCGGAAATTGGTCGAAATGTTACGATTTATCATGGTGTAACCTTGGGTGGAACTTCGTTAAATCAAGGAAAACGCCACCCAACCGTGGGAAATAATGTAATCATAGGGGCAGGAGCAAAAGTTTTAGGGCCGATAAACATCGGTGCAAATGCAAGAATTGGTTCAAATGCGGTTGTTTTAAAAGATGTGAAAAAAAGAACCACTGTTGTTGGAATTCCTGCAAAAGAAGCAAAAGGTCCATCTCCATTGGATTTCGTTTCATATGGTGCTTCTTTAAAAGTTGAAGATCCAGTATTAAAAGAAATTGAAGCTTTAAAACAAAGAATTGAGGCTTTGGAAAAAGGCTCCTAAAATAAAAGAATATTGTTAAAAAAAAGTGTTTTTTATAGATTTGTTGTTTTTTTTGTTATAGATTAGTATGTAATAGATGGCAAAGTATCGTAAAAACAAGGTAACCTTACACTTTAAGAGGTTTTATATATGGCAAATTATAGCTTAGAGCGATTAAATTTTTTGGTTGTTGATGATAACAAGCATATGAGAGCTTTGGTCAAAACAATTCTTCATGCTTTTGGAAGTAAAAATGTTCATGACGCAAGTGATGGTGCTGATGCTTTTAAAGAGTTAAGGGTTTTTCCAGCTGATATTATTATTACCGATTGGAATATGGATCCTTTGGATGGGATTGATTTTACAAAATTGGTAAGAACTGGTAAGGACAGCCCAAATCCATTCGTTCCGATAATTATGTTGACGGGTCATACCGAAATGCACAGAATTATCGAGGCAAGGGATTCAGGGGTTAATGAATTTTTGGCAAAACCAATTTCAGCAAAAAGTTTGTATTCAAGAATTAAATCAATCATTGAAAAGCCAAGGCCTTTTATAAGGACAAAAACATATTTCGGACCAGACAGAAGGCGAAGAAATATTGATTACAAGGGAATTGAGCGAAGAAAAACTATGTTAGAACAAGTTCAAATTCCAGTTAAACCTTCGGCTAGTGCTAAAAATCCAAATGTAAGTTTATCAGAAGATGAAGTTAATGCTTTGTTGAATAAATAGGGGTGGTAAATGTCAGAGCAAACACAAGAAAATGTAATCATTAATGTAAAAAGCAGTCTTCATGACAAGGTTAAAGAATCAAGGGGCGATATTGTTATTTCCGATGATGTTTTAGCTGCGGCTCAGGATATGATTGCTGATATGTCTGTGATGTATCTTGATTGGGTAAAAGACGATTTTGTAAGAATTGATGCTGCATATGCGGAACTTGCAAGTAAACGAGACATGAAAAGTATCAGAGGAGTTTTTGAAATTGCCCATGATATGAAGGGGCAAGGAGGAAGTTTCGGTTACGATTTGATAACTGGAATTGGAAGTTCTTTATGTCGCTTTCTTGAAATAATTGAGGCAAAAGGAACTTGTAACGATGTTGCTTTGTCTGCGATTAAGGTTCATATCGATACTATGAAACTTATTATCAATGATGATATTAAGGGTTCGGGTGGCGAGATTGGAAGAAAGCTTTTAGAAGGCATTGAAGCAATAAAAAGAAAATTCTCACCTTAATTTTTAAGGAAAATAACATGATAATTACCGAAGAAAATAATCTCGCAACGGTTGGGATTGATGCGATGTCTTCAATTGATATTGTTAAGACAATTAATAACGAAGACAAAATGGTGGCTTTGGCTGTTGAAAGCGAGGCTTTGCATATTGCCGAGGCGATTGATTTGGTAAGTGAAGCTTTTTTAAACGGTGGAAATCTTATTTATTTTGGTGCTGGTACTTCGGGAAGATTAGGGGTGCTGGACGCTTCGGAATGTCCACCAACTTTTAACTCTTCGGCTCAAATGGTGCGTGCTTATATTGCGGGTGGAAACACGGCGATGTTTAAAGCGGTCGAAGGAGCAGAAGATAGTTATGACGAAGGCGTTGAAGATGTTTTAAAAGCCAAGATTCGTTCAAAAGATGTAGTGGTTGGCATTTCGGCAAGTGGAAATCCCGCTTATTTGATTGGGGTTATGGAAAAAGCTTCGTCAATTGGTGCTAAGGTTGTTGGGCTTACTTGTAACCGCGAGGCAAAGATAAGGTCTTTTTGTGATGTTTTTATTGCGGTTGAGGTCGGGGCTGAGGTTATTGCAGGGTCGAGTCGTATGAAAGCGGGAACGGCTCAAAAAATGGTGCTTAATATGATAAGCACTGGCTCGATGATAAAAATTGGGAAAGTTTATCAAAATTTAATGGTCGATGTAAGATGTACCAATGTCAAACTTGTAAAAAGAGCGATGCGAATAATCATGAAAATCGCAAATACGACTGAGGAACAAGCGTTAAAGTTTTTGGAATTTTCGGGATATGATATCAAAATTGCTTTGGTTATGTTGATGAAAAATGTCAACAAAGATATGGCAATCGCTATGCTGGAAGAACATAATTATGTTTTAAGAAAAGTTATCGGATAATTTGCTTGACTTATTTTAAATATGTAAGTATATTCTTATCTGATTTTTAAAAATGGCGGGTGTAGCTCAGTTGGTTAGAGCGCCAGTTTGTGGTTCTGGATGCCGTGAGTTCGAATCTCATCACTCGCCCCATTTAATAAATAAAAAGGTCGTTAAAGTTTTTTACTTTGCGACCTCTTTTTTTTATTTGTTTTATTGTAAAAGATTGTATACAATTTAATTGTAAAAAACAAAAAAAAGAAAGGATTGGATTTATGTCAATTTATGATTTCAAAGCAAAAACAATTGAGGGTAAAGAAATATCATTAAGTGAATTTGAGGGTAAGGTGGTATTAATAGTAAATACAGCCAGCAAATGTGGTTTTACCAAGCAATATGAGGGTTTAGAAAAGCTTTATCAAAAATATAAGGATCAAGGTTTTGTGGTTTTGGGTTTTCCATGTAATCAATTTTTTGGTCAAGAGCCTGAAAATGAGGAAAAAATACAAAGTTTTTGTAAGCTTAATTACGGCGTTTCC
>JAKJEU010000001.1 GCA_022705265.1 Pseudomonadota bacterium
GGTTTCTGAAAAAGGCAAAGGTTGCGATACTTGTGGGGTTTCGGTTACTCGGATAGTTAAGCTTCCTTGGGCAATCGCGACCGGAGAAATTTTAACATTTTCACCAATAACAATTGTTCCCGTTGATTCATCGATAATAATTTTTGCTTTATCATCAGGAGTAACTTTTAATTGTTCAAGCTTAGTTATCAAAGTTACAATATCACCTTTAAAAAGTGGTGGAATTTTAAGTTCCACAGTCGATGGATCCACTGCTTTTGCCGACCTTGTTCCTAAATAGGCATTTATTGCATCACTTATTCTTGTTGCGGTTGTGAAATCAGCATTTTTTAAAGCAAGTTTTAAATTTTCCATTTTTGAAAAATCAAAATCAATTTCTCGTTCCACCAAAGCACCATTGACTATTCTTCCGCTAGTTGGAACACCTTTTACAACACTTCCTGCTTGTCCTTCGGCTTTAAAACCACCCACAGCAACTTGACCTTGGGCGATTGCATAAACTTCGCCATCAGCACCCACCAATGGAGTTACCAACAATGTTCCTCCTTGAAGACTGTCACAGTCACCTAAGGCTGAGACTGTTACATCGATTTTTGAGCCTTGTCTTGAAAAAGGAGGTAAAGTACCAGTAACCATTACAGCAGCAACATTTTTTGATTTTATATCTTGGTCTCTGGTATTAACGCCTAATCTTTCTAACATACCGATTAAGCTTTGTTCCGTAAAAGCCATCGATTTAATGTCATCACCCGTATTATTTAAACCAACCACAAGCCCATAACCAATTAATATGTTGTCTCTTACACCTTCTATATCCACGATGTCTTTTATTCTTGATACAGCAAAGGCTTGAGATGTGGTTAACATCAAGACCATTTGAATAATTATTAATAAATATCTCATCGTTTTTACCCTTTTAACAAAGTGAGTTTGTTTAAGGTTATGCAATTTATATGCCAAAAAGATTTATTTGACGAAATGTAAATAAAGAATTATTATTATAACCATGAAAATAGAAGGCACAAAAAAGAACGAAAAAGTTGAAAAATCAAGCTCAAAACCAAAACTTGGAAGCGGGTCTGATGGAATTTTGTTTGCATCACTTTTATCTGAGGACACCTCGGTTAATGATGCAAGCCCTGTGATTTCAACTTCCCCTCTTGATGCCACTAATGCTTTGTTTGCCACTCAAATGGCAGAAGATGCTACCGCAAGAAAAGCAAGAAATTTAAGAGCCCTTAAAAAAGGTGAGAATTTATTAGACCGCCTTGAAGAAATTCGTGTTTCTCTTATTTCTGGTAACATTTCGAAAGAAAATATTATCGCTCTTGGCCAAGCGTTAAGAGCCAAACGCGAAAATGATTTGGACCCTAAATTATGCTCAATTCTTGACGAAATCGAGCTTAGAGTCGAAGTAGAGCTTGCAAAACTTTCCTTAATGTCTAAATAAAATTGTAATTTTATCCTTGCCTTTTAAATTATTGACTTTAAATTTAAAACAATATAACTTATCCTAATTATATGAACATTAATTTTTTAAGGTGATAATAATGACATTAATAACTCTACCACCAGATTATAAACCTTCTAAAAAAGAACCTTTTATGAATGAAATGCAACAAGAGTATTTCAGACAAAAGTTAATCGTTTGGAAGGAAGACTTACTTAAAAAATCGGGCGATACTTTGACCAATATGAAGGAAGAAGGTGGCTTAATTGAACCTGATATCACTGACCGTGCTTCTGCTGAAACTGAAAAAGCCTTAGAGCTTAGAACCAGAGACAGATACAGAAAGCTTATCAACAAAATTGATGCCGCTTTGAGAAGAATTGAAAATGGCTCTTATGGTTATTGCGAGGAAACTGGCGAACCTATTAATCTTGAAAGATTAGAAGCAAGACCTATTGTTACTTTGAGCTTAGAAGCCCAAGAAAGACATGAAAGACTTGAAAAAACTTATAACGATGAATAAGTTAAACAAAAAAGTCAAATGATTTTAAAGAACCTGCTGATTAATTTTGGTGGGTTCTTTTTTTATTGCCTTCAAATTCTTTTTTTATAAACTTTTGATAAATTGATTATTTGCTTTTTTTGTGATATAATTAAATCACTTTAAAAATACCGTAAAAAATAAAGATTTTATAAAACTTATAAACAAAATTTTACGAGGGACTTATGACAAATGTTAAAAATAAGTCCGCTGAGATGTATCTCCATGTTACAGATTACGACGATACAATCATGCCAAAAGAATCCGAGCATGATGCAAAAATTTGCAAAGATAATGCAAAAAGATATAGTGATTTTATTAAAGAAAATCCTAACATGAAGGTCGTATATTCCAGCGGACGAGTAGTAAAAGATGTAATTGATAAAATTAAACAATATAACTTACCTGAACCTGAATATATCATTGGTTGCGTGGGTGCGGAAATTTATGATTACCGCAAAGGTGCATATATCAAAAGATGGGAAGAATTGATGCAAAAGACTAATTTTGACAGCAAAAAGATTGGTAAACTTTTATCCAATTTGAACTATCGCGAAGAAAAATATAGCTCTAAATACAAGGCTTATTACCATTTAATCAACGCAAAAGAAAGTGATATTACAACCATTGATAAATGCCTTAAATTATTTGGGATAAAGGCAAATATCAACTATTCTAAACAAAAAAATATTGAAATTGTGCCAAAGCTTGCAAACAAAGCGATTGCCATTAAATATGTGGCAAAACAAATGGGTATTTCTCATGAAAAAATCGCGATTAGTGGGGATTCTGACAATGATTATTCTATGTTTGTTACAAATTTTAGCATGAAGATTTTACCAAAAAATGCTGACGAAAGTTTAAAAACAAAAGTAGAAAACATAGCAGGTCTTTACAAATGCAAATCCGACCGTGCTTATGGTGTGGTTGAAGGGTTATCAGAATTTATAAGAAAAAACTAAGATAACCAAAAAAATAAACCCCCCTTTTGGTAAAACAAAGGGGGTTTTTGTTTTTTTATCATAAGCTTATTTTTTCTTTCAAGCTCAACTCTTAACATTGTGATTAAGAGACCCCATTTCAATATTTTGTTTAAATACTACTAATTTGTAATTCATTTCATACCCCTTTAATAAACATATAAGAAATTATAACTATAAACTAAAATAGAGCTTCGAACTCCTGTGAATAAAAAGAATATCAGCGGAAAAGAAATAGTTAATATAGCTAATAAAATTAAAATAACCTTTCCCTTAAAAGTTGTTGGCTCCATATAACAATTATTTCTACTTATAAAGTATGATATTGTTTTTAAGGATAATAAGAAAATAATAATATACCAATTAGAGTTAACAAATAGCGATATAACAATATCAGAAAAATATGAACTAAAATCTTGACATGGTTTATTATAAAGAAAACAAGACTCTCCAGTTAACGAGTAACAAAACCCTAAAATAGTAAAAGAAAATATTAAAAATGAATAAAATATAGAGTGATAAACTATTATATTTTTTTGAAAATGCTTTTTTATAAATAAATAAAAGAAATGAACGGTAATCAATATAATAACTGGATTAATTATCAAACTTAATATTGACATTATATCAACATTTTTTATTTTAGAAAAAAACCATAATATATGAACAATAGAAAATGATAAATATATTACACAAACAATCATAAGTAACCACTTACAAAACTTGTAAAGTTTTCCTGCATTTTTCTCATCAAATTTGATTATTTCGTCGCTCATAAGAATCTCCTTTATTTAATTATTTATATATCAATCATATACTTATAAACATTACTTGTAAAGACAAAAAAAGAGAGGCTAACTTAACCCCTCTTTCTTCATCTATTTACTAAAAAATAAATTATTACATATCTAAAAGCTTATTATACCTTGGATATTGCCACAACTTAGCATCGACATTTTCTTCTAAAAAGTCGGCATAAACTCTTGCTTGCTTCATCAATGGAACAATAATTTTTTGATATTTTCTTGCCTTTTCTTCTGCACTCAAAGTTTTTGACAATGAATCAATCTTTGCAATTTCGGTTTCAAGTTTTGATACAACTTCACCCAAAGCATCAGCATTCTCAGAAATTTTTTCAATCAAATCTTTCAAAGATTTAACTGACTTTACTTGCATTTCCTTCATATTAAGATATGTTTTTGTAATATCTTTTAAATATGCATAACTTGAAGGAATTACCATAGTTTTTGCCATTTCAAGACAGCTTGACGCCTCAATTGAAATAACATTTGCATAGATATCAAGTAAAATTTCTTTTCTTGCTGTAACTTCACGAGCCGAGAATAAATCAAAAGAAGTAAGCAATTCCAAATTTTCGCCTTTGTCCATCAACACGAATGCATCAACACAACTTTTTAAATTTGGCAACCCTCTTCTTTCTGCTTCTTCTTCCCATTCTTTGGTATAATTATCACCAGAATTGATAACCGCCTTGTGATCTTTAAACCATGTTGCGAGCAAGTGTGGCATGACTTCTTTAAAAGAAGTTTTCTTGGTTGCTTCTTCTAATTCTGCTGCAATTTCTTTTAATGCCGCAGCCATAGCAATCGCGATAACAATATTACTTTGAGCCACAGTTTGTGAAGAACCCACAGTTCTGAATTCAAACTTATTACCAGTAAAAGCAAAAGGAGAAGTCCGGTTTCTGTCCGAATTATCAGTAGACATATGAGGAAGAGGAGAAGCACCGACTTTATAAAAGCCTTTTTTCTTCTTATTTTCAAGCTCATCACCTTTGATAATGCTTTCCAAAACTTCGTCCAACTGTTCACCAAGATATACTGAAACAATAGCAGGAGGAGCTTCTTTTTCACCCAATCTGTGATCATTTCCAGCACAAGAGGTCGCAAGACGGAAAGCCACTCCATATTTATGCACCGCTTTTAATACAGCAGCCAAAAATACCAAGAATCTTGCATTTGACATCGGAGTTTTACCAGGGTCAAGCAAATTTTCGCCATCAGCACTAACCGACCAGTTATTATGCTTACCACTTCCATTTATGCCATCAAATGGCTTTTCATGTAAAAGACAAACAAGACCGTGATCAATTGCGGTTTGCCTTAAAACTTCCATCATCAACATATTGTGGTCACAAGCAAGATTAGCTTCTTCATAAAGTTGAGCCATCTCAAATTGAGCCGGAGCAACTTCGTTATGTCTTGTTTTAACTGGAATACCAAGTTTTAACAATCTTTGTTCAGCATCCGCCATAAAAGCCAAAGCTCTTTTTGGAATTGCACCAAAATAATGGTCTCCCATAATTTGTCCCTTAGCAGGAGGAGCACCAAAAACCGTCCTTCCACAAGAAATTAAATCAGGTCTTTTTGCAAAATCATGTTCGTCGACAAGGAAAAATTCTTGTTCAACACCAAGATTTACAGTTACATCTTTTACTTCTTTATCACCAAAAAATTTCAAGACTTTCTTAACTTCGCCTTTTAAAGCTTCAATAGATCTTATTAACGGAACTTTTCTATCTAGTAATTCGCCATTATAAGCAATAAACAGAGATGGGATACAAAGCGTTTTAAGACCCCTTCCCTCCATAATAAAAGCAGGGGAAGACGGATCCCACGAGGTATAACCTCTTGCTTCGAATGTAGATCTCATACCACCTGATGGGAATGAAGACGCATCAGGTTCACCCTTCATTAACGCAGAAGCAGAGAAGTGCTCTATTACATTTCCATCATCATCTCTATCTATGAAAGAATCATGCTTTTCCGCCATTTGCCCCGTCATCGGCTGGAACCAGTGCGTATAATGCGTAGCTCCGAGCGATAAAGACCATTCTTTCATTGCACATGCTATTTTCTCTGCAATTTCTTTTGTTAAAGGTATATCGTTTGTTATTGAATCCTTAAAACTATCGAAGGTTTCTTTGTCTAACATTTTCTGCATGACTTTTTCTGTAAACACATGTTGCTGAAATACTGGAGCAATCTTCTCTTTGAACATTGGAAATTTAGTGTGTCTTACAGATTTTTTTATATTTGTTTTCATGCGTTATTATCCTTCTACTTGTTTTAACAACGCTCTTAATCATAGCATTATTTTTGCCATCTATTACAAGTAAAAAAATGTTACAATTTATTTTTTTTGATTTTTTTTAAAAAAAGCATCATATATAGTATACTTTAAAAAAAATAGGTATTATAATGTCGTCGAATAAAAAAAATTAAAGAAATAGGAGTTGGTTGAAATGTTTAAAACATTATCATCAAAGGTAATCACTTGCGTGCTTTTAATCATGGTTATATTGTCAGGGACTATGTATTATTTTGCAATTCAAAGAGCCGAACAAGTTATTTATGCAAATCTTAAAGATTCACAAAATTCTTACATGAATACTTTTGAATCAATTTTAAAAGGAATTCAAGATCGTAAAATAACGATATCACAAGATGGAACACTTATGATTGGTGAAACAAACCTTGAAAAAGATACTTTTTATGTTGACAGAATTTCTGAAATAATAAACGGAATTGCAACTATTTTCAAAGGGGACCTTCGTGTTTCGACTTCTCTTTTAAATGAAAAAGGCGAAAGAGTTTTAGGTACAACTTTGGCAAAAAATAAAATTTATGATACAGTCATAAAAAATAAAAAAGTTTACCATGGTGAAGCAACATTATTTGGCAAACATTATTTTACCATATATAAGCCTTTGTTTGATGAAGTTACAGGCAAGCAAGTAGGAGTGTTATTTTTAGGTTCTGATTCAACAAAGTTCATCAATCAACTTGATGGACTTGGAAAAATCATGCTTTACACCTCCATCATACTTTCTTTGATTGCTGGTTTAATCATGTTTTTTGTTTTAAGAGCTCAATTTGCTCCAATTCCTATATTAAATGACCTTATTTTAAAACTTTCGAATAATGATTTGAATGTTAGCGTCCCTGAACAGTTTAAAAAAAGAACCGATGAAGTCGGCTCTCTTAGCCATTCTGTGGAAGTATTTAAAAATGCCTTAGTCAATGTCGAAAACATGACAAGAGAACAGGAAGAATTAAAAAGACAAGCTGAAATTGAAAGAAAAAAAGCAATGCTGAGCATGGCTGATGATTTTGATAAAAATGTCGGAACCATTGTTAACATTGTTGCTTCAACCGCAACTGAAATGGAAGCAATTGCATCAACCATGGCTGATACGGCTGAAAAAGCGTCTTCACTTGCGACAACTGGTTCTGCTGCTTCTGAGCAAGCATCAACCAATGTTCAAACTGTTGCTGCTGCTGCCGAAGAATTAGCTGGTTCTATTACCGAAATTGCAAGACAGGTGGCTGAATCTTCTAAAATTTCAAATGTTGCTGTAAAAGAATCAGAAAATACAAGCAAAACAATGGAAAAACTTTCTGAATCTGCATCACGAATTGGTGAGGTTGTTAACTTAATCAAAGATGTTGCCGATCAAACCAATCTTCTTGCCTTAAATGCTACTATCGAAGCGGCTCGTGCGGGAGATGCTGGTAAAGGTTTTGCTGTGGTTGCTAATGAAGTTAAATCTTTGGCAAACCAAACCGCAAAAGCAACCGAAGAAATCTCTGTCCAAGTCGATGATGTCCAAAGAACCAGTAACGAAGCCGTTGATGCGATAAGTCGAATCAGAGATACGATTAACAACATGAATGAAATTTCTGGTGCTATTGCTGCTGCTATCGAAGAACAAGGTGCTGCAACCCAAGAAATTTCAAGAAATATTCAACAAGCAGCAGCAGGAACTCAGGAAGTTTCTTCTAACATTGCTGGGGTTAACGAATCAGTTAACGAAGCGGGAAGAGCTGCTGGCGATGTTAGCCTTGCTTCAAGAGAATTATCAGAACAAGGAGAAAGACTTAAACAAGAAGTTACTAAATTTATAAAAAAGATAAGAGAAGACAACAAATTATCTTAAACCAAATATTGAATTTATAAAAATCTAATAAGAGTATGTTAAAAAACTTGACATACTCTTATTTTTTTAATATATTTATGATGTATATTTGTGTATAGACACACTGTAACAAATTTTAATAATTTGTCATAAATTGTATCTCATTGATTATTCTTATGTTTTTTAAATACAACCAATCAAGCTTGGTAAAAATCGTATTTTAATGCCACTTTAATTACAAAAATAAGTAACATTGTAATTGGGGGTGATGTCAAATGAGTATGCTGTATAAAGAGCGATTCGAAAACCGTGTCGCCATTGAAAATAAAGCCTATTATAATGAAATCCAAAATGCACCTATTTTAGAAAAAGCTTTGCAAAATAATCAAAAGCAAAGAGACCTTATGATTATAAGCCATTTAAGACTTGTCGTTAAAATCGCAAGAGGTTTTAGAAATCATAACCTTTCTATTTCTGATTTGGTATCAGAAGGGGTAATAGGATTAATCGAAGCAGTTGACCGTTTTGACGAAAAAAAAGGATATAATCTTTCTTCTTATGCTACTTTGTGGATTAAATCTGCTATTAATTCGGCTATTTTACGAAACAAATCCTTGGTTAAAATGGGGACAAATGCTTCGGAAAGAAAATTGTTTTATAATCTTCATAAAATGGTGGATTTAAGCGATGAAGAAGTTGCCATGAAACTTGAAGTATCAGAAAGTCATGTAAAAACCATGAGAATGAGACTTTCTGGCAACGATTGTTCTCTTAATTCCAAGATTGGTGAAGACATGGAATTTATCGAAAATCTTTCATGCCAATCGAAAAACCAAGAGGATACATTGCTCGAAAAGGGAGAAAAAGAAGAGCTTGCAAGCATAGTAAAAAAAGCTTTGTCATGCCTTAACGAAAGAGAAAAAGACATAATCATAAAAAGAAAACTTAATGAAAAAACAAAGTCTTTGGAAGAACTTGCAAACGAATATAATATTTCAAGCGAAAGAATAAGGCAAATCGAGAAAAAAGCCCTTCTTAAACTTAAAATATATATCGAGAACTCTAAGAAATAATTTTATAATATCCCATACCGTAACTTATTGTTTTTAATTGGTTTGAAAAATCATATAATTTTGACTTTGGGAGCTTAGCAAAAACTTCTTGAAAATCGCGACAATCTTTTTTCTCAACTAAATCAAGAATCTTACCTTCATAATCAAAAATAAGCTTTTGCAATGCTCCCAAAGAATCATTTAAAACCGTAATTTTCAAACCAAAACTTGCTTCCAAATTCTTTGTGAACTTTTCAATAACTCCACTCATAGCCTTTCTTGCCGCTATTTTAAATATTTCTTCGTTGCTATCAGTTTCATTATATTCAGCCGAAACAATTCTTACTTCTATACCGACTATGGCATGATTTAATATAATTTCAAACAAACCATCATTTAAAGCTTTTTTCACACCTTTTGGTAAGTCAGCTTCAATTGATATTTTTACTTCTTCCGTATCTGACAACGGGTAAATTTCATAATCAAATTCGGCGACCTCAACATGACCAAAAGCATTTTTTTGGTTATGTTCCATTTTTGCCTTAACCACTTTTGACAAAGTTTTTTTCATAGGAAATACCGCAGGTAAAACCTCTAAATCAAGCCCTGACATCTTTTTTATCAAAGACACAAGACAAGACAAATGTTCCCTTCCTTGACCCCAAAGAAAATATTTATCACTTTCTTTGATATAATCAAATTTAGATGATATATCGCTTAACTTAATATTTTCCAAAGCTTTAAGCAATAAAGGCTCATCGGAAATATTATAACCAGAAAACATAATCGATTGCATAACAGGAAGCGGAGCAATAAAGCTTTCGTTGGTTATATCGCCATTTTCGTCATATCCTGCACCAACTTTTAACCCAAGCTTTGAAACAATAGCAATAATATCGCCTTTTTCAACTTCATCAACTTTGCAAGTCAAACAACCATTAACCGAATAAAATAAACCCAATTTTTTAATTTCTCTTAAACCGTCTTTTAAAACTCTGGCATAAGAAATAACACCTTTATCATTATCAAAAATGTTTTTAAACACCTTGAAACATGAATTTTTACTTGTTACTTCATATCGTGAATAAATGTTATCAACACCCGTTACATCGTGTCTTAACGCCTTTAAAAGCCTGAATATTCCTTCGTCATTTTCGGCAATTCCAAAAAACACAGGAACAATTTCACCCTTATTCATGGCAAAAGATAAGGCATCATAAACTTTATCTTTGGTTGGATTTTTATCTTCGAGCAACATTTCAAGCAAAGTATCATTATATTCGGCCAATGCTTCGACAAGCTCTTGTTTCGCATCTTCTTTGTTATTGCTTACAAAGTTTGGAACATTATCCAAGTGCAAACTTTTGTTGTTTTTATATTCGGCATTACCGTATTTATAAGCTCTGTCTTGGATTAAATCAACGAAGCCTTTCACCTCTCCATCATTGTCTTGGATAGGAATTTCTCTTAAAGCAAGCATTGCCTCGGAATTATATTGGAGCGCATTTAAAACATCTTTTATCGAAACTTTCAAAGTATCGATTTTGTTAATAAAAATAAGCCTTGGTATTTTATGCTCTTCCAAAAACCTCATAACATGGTGAATATAACCACATTTTTCAGGATCAGGTTCGCAAACAACAATTGCAATATCCGAAACCATCAAAGCATTATATGTTTCTTGAACAAATTCTTGATACCCAGGGCAATCAATAAAAGTCCAATTATCACCAAGAAAAGAAGTATGAGCAACCGTCGAATTTATCGTGACACTTTTTCTTAAACTATGTTCAAAACTGTGATGGTTGTCGGAAAAACGAGTAAGTTCAAACTCGCCTCCTTTTGATAAAATCGCACCCGTAGTATATAAAATACTTTCAAGTAAAGAGGTTTTTCCGCTTCCATAAGCACCAACAATAGCAGCAACACGATTATTCTTTGTCATACTTCTTCTCCTTGGAAATTAGCGTTATTTAGGTTTTTAATTAAAGAGAAAGTTTGTTTTAAGAAAGACTTTCACAAAATTCCAAAATTCTTTTTGATGCTTCTTTTAAAACATCCAAAGAACAAGCATAGGAAAGACGAACATAAGGCGAAAGACCAAAAGCAACCCCAGGAACAATCGCAACACCTTTTTCTTCGAGCAAGAATTCAGCAAAATCAGAATCGTTGTTAATTACTTTGCCCTCTTTTGTCTTTTTACCAATTAAACCTTCGATTAAAGGGTAAACATAAAAAGCACCTTCTGGGGTAAGACATTGTACACCCTTTGCTTTGTTAAGTTCAGCAACAATAAAATCTCTTCTTTCTTTAAAAGCCTTGTTTCTTTCTTGTAAGAAAGACATATCACCATTCAAACCAACCGCAGAAGCAGTTTGGCAAATTGAAGCAGCATGAGAAGTGCTTTGAGATTGAAGTTTATTTACCGCCTTAATCAAATCAAGTGGGCCAGCCGCATAACCAATTCTCCACCCAGGCATAGCAAAAGCCTTTGACATACCATTGATGATAACGCCTCTGGATTTCAATTTTGGTTCAGTTTGGATAATGTTTGCAAATTCAAAATCGTCATAAACAATATGTTCGTAAATATCATCGGTCATAACCCAAACATGAGGGTGTTTTAATAAAACTTCTGCCAAAGCTTTTAATTCCGACTTAGTATAAGCAGCACCAGTAGGATTTGATGGAGAATTTAAAATCAACCATTTAGTTTTATCAGTAATTGCATTTTCCAAATCTTTTGGGCTTAATTTAAAATTGTCTTTTGCATGACAATCGACCATTACGCATTTGCCTTCAAAAAGCTTAACCACATCAGGATAAGAAACCCAATAAGGAGCAGGAATAATAACTTCGTCATCTTTATCAATGGTTGCCATGAAAACATTAAAGATTGAATGTTTACCACCGCAATTAACCGTAATTTCATCTACGGAATATTCAAGTCCATTTTCTCTTAAAAGCTTATCTTTAATCGCTTTTCTTACCTCAACAGTACCAGGAGTTAAAGTATATCTGCTGTCATTATTGTCGATTGCTTTCTTTGCTGCATCTTTGATGTAATCAGGCACAGTAAAATCAGGTTCACCAACACTTAATGAAATGATGTCTCTTCCCATTGCTTTAAGTTCTTTTGCTTTTGAAGATATCGCCAAAGTAGGAGATGGCTTAATAAACGAAATTCGTTCTGCAATTATTCCCATTAAAAAATTCCTTATGTTTATAAAATTTGCGTTATTCTTAACTTTCGTGATATTAATAGCATAATATACCAAAAAACCCAAAAACAAAATTAAAAAAGAACTCATGACAAGCGAAATATTTCCACTTTACAACAAGACAAACCTTTCTGATAAGTTGGCTGATTTTAAAATGAATACCAGCTTTAACCCATCAGGCGACCAAGAACAAGCTATAACAAAATTGGTAAGTGGTATAAACGAAAATAAAAGAAACCAAGTCTTGCTTGGCGTTACGGGAAGCGGTAAGACTTTCACCATGGCAAAGGTTATCGAAGCTTTAAAAAAGCCTGCGATAATTATGGCTCATAACAAAACCTTAGCAGCTCAGCTTTACCAAGAGTTTAAAGAGTTTTTTCCAAATAACTCGGTAGAATATTTCGTATCATATTACGATTATTTCCAACCAGAAGCCTATGTCCCAAGAACCGACACCTACATTGAAAAAGATTCAGCAATAAACGACGAAATCGACCGTATGAGACACTCTGCAACCCGCAACATTTTGGAAAGACGAGATGTAATTATCGTGGCTTCGGTTTCTTGTATCTATGGTCTTGGAAGTGTTGAATCTTATTCTTCCATGTCTTTGCCTTTGAAAAAAAACCAAGAAATTTCGATAAAAGAATTGGCTCAAAAACTTGTCGAGCTTCAATTCGAACGAAACGATATCGATTTTAAACGAGGAAGTTTCAGAATAAAAGGCGACAGTTTTGATATTTTCCCAGTCCATTACGAGGACAGAGCTTTGAAATTATCCTTTTTTGGTGATGAAATTGAATCTATTCATGAATTTGACCCTTTAACAGGGACAAAATATTTATCCGTCGAAGAAACCACAATTTACCCAGCCTCGCATTATGTAACCCCAAGACCTGCTTTATCCCAAGCAATTGAAAGCATAAAAGAAGAGCTAAAAGAAAGGCTTACATTTTTAAAAGAGCAAGGAAAACTTTTGGAAGCTCAACGATTGGAACAAAGGACAAAATTCGACCTTGAAATGTTAATTACTTCGGGAATGTGTAAGGGAATTGAAAATTATTCAAGATTTTTAACAGGAAGAAAACAAGGAGAACCACCTCCTACCTTATTTGAATATTTGCCCGATGATGCGATATTATTCATTGATGAAAGCCATGTTTCCGTGCCTCAAATTGGGGGAATGTACAAGGGCGATTTTTCACGAAAAAGCACTTTGTCAGAATACGGTTTCCGTCTTCCAAGTTGCCTTGACAACCGCCCACTAAAATTTGAAGAATGGGATAGAATGAGACCAAAAACCGTGTTTGTTTCTGCCACCCCTGCTCCTTTTGAATTACGATTAACAAATGGGGAAGTTGTCGAACAAATAATAAGACCAACTGGACTTATCGACCCTGAATGTTTTATTCGTCCAACCAAAAACCAAGTTCAAGATGTAATTGATGAATGTAAAAAAGTAATCAAAAATAATGAAAGAGTATTAATCACCACTTTAACCAAAAAAATGGCAGAAGATTTAACCGAATTCATGCATGAACAAGGAGTTAAAGTCCGTTATATGCACTCGGATATCGACACTTTGGAAAGAATTGAAATCATTCGAGATTTAAGGCTTGGTGTTTTCGATGTTTTGGTCGGCATCAACCTTTTAAGAGAAGGTTTAGATATTCCTGAATGCTCTCTTGTCGCTATTTTGGACGCGGATAAAGAAGGCTTTTTAAGGTCCGAAATATCCCTTACCCAAACCATTGGAAGAGCAGCTCGGAATGTTAATGGTTATGTCATTTTATACGCTGATAAAATTACAAAATCCATCGACAAAGCATTAAAAGAAACCAACCGACGCCGTGAAATTCAACAAAAATACAATGTTGAACATAATATCACCCCTACTTCGGTCAAGAAAAAGGTCGCGGATTTAATCAAGCTTAGCGACGAAAAAGGTAACAAAAATGGCAAAAACTCTTTAAGCGACAAGGAACTTAAACGAAAAATTGCCGAACTTACCAAACAAATGAAAGCTTATGCTGAAAATCTTGAATTCGAAGAAGCAATGAAAATCCGCGATGAAATAAAAAGGCTAACTTCCAACAATCTTTGATAATTATTTTGGCAAGAAACCCTTTAAATACTTAGCTGTTTTTGCAATAAAAAAGCCAAGAGGCGAAACATATACGGGAACTAAAAAAGCACCTTTGTAAGCCAAAATCATCATCAAAAAACCAAAATAAATAAAAGCAAAAATAGATATACGATATGCTCTTATCACATGTTTTTTTGTTGGCTTATCTTTTATAAACAAATAATTATAAACCCCCATCAAAATCAATGGAGCAAATCCAAGTAAATTATAAAAATATCCCTGTGGAACTCCAAAAACATTAAACATAGGTAATCTTACTCTATCCCCTAAAATATAAGGTAATGACACCCAAAGCAAAACCCAAAAAAAGTTCTTTGTTTTAAAATTCTCCATATAACCTCTTGACTTTAATAAAAATAATTAAGTATATAGAAAAATACTACATTAATAAAAATTTTAAAAGAGAGATATTATGAAAGAATCAGAAATTGTAAATATTCAAGCCTATTTAAGGTCAAAATTTGGAACTGAACGCATTTCAATCAAAAAAGGTGATGGAAAAGACGCTCCGGTTGAAGTTTATATAAACAAGGAATTCGTCGGACCAATTTACAGAAATGAAGATGAGGGTGAAGTTTCTTATGATTTCGTAATGTCTATTTTAAAAGAAGATTTGGAATAATCCTTATCAAATAAAAACCCCGTAACATTGTTAATTACGGGGTTTTTATTATTCTTTACTTGATGATAAGCAATAATTATTTGACCTTAAATTGAAAACCATCTCGGATATTTCGGTTTCTCTTATTCCGTTTATCCTTAAAATTTTGCTTACAAGCTCTAAACAACCTTCTTCAAGCTTTGGCACAACATTCAAAGCCCCAGAAGCAATATAAACCGGCGATATCGCATTATCGGTAGCCAACACATATACTGGGATATCAGAAAAATAAAATTTCAAGGTTGCAAGAACTCGGTTCGTTGAAGCAGAATCAGCAATAGCAACAATAATACATTTTGCATCCATTGCTCCTCCTGCTCTTAAAATCTTTGGCCTTGTAGCATTCCCATAAAGAATATTAATATCGTCTTTATGTGCTTCTGAAATCTTATTTATGTCTGAATCTATGGCGCAAACATTTACTCCCTTTGATTTTAAAATTCTTGATATAAATTGACCAGAACGGCCATATCCAACAACCAAAATATGCTCTTTATATTCCGATGAAGTTTCCGTCATCAATACTTTTGAAGGTGCTTTATCACTTTCATCTTTACTTTGCAAAATCCTTCTTGTAACCGCAAAAACAATCGGTGTAAAAGCCATGCTCATAGAAATTATTGCTTGCAATTTGTCTTGGATACTAACCTCTATAATCCCATTTTTTTGAGCAATTAAAAACACTAAAAAACCAAATTCACTGGATTGGCTCATCGCTGCTGCAAGCATAAAAGACCCTGAATTATTTATTTTAAATCTTTTGCCAATTAAATAAAGAATTACCCCCTTTATCACCATCAGCAACAAAGTAAACAACAAGATAATTCCAAAATTATCAATTACATAAGGAATTTTAATCGTCATTCCAACATAAAGAAAGAATATTCCAAGCAAAAGACCGCTGTAAGGATTTATATCCGCTTCAATTTGGTGAACATATTCGGTTTCCGCCAAAAGCATTCCTGCAATAAAAGCGCCTAATTCCAATGAAAGTTCAATATGTCCCGTCAACATTGCCATTCCAATAACAATCAACAACACCAAAGCACTGAACGCTTCGACGATTTTCGTATTTGCAACAATTTTGAAAATAGGCTTTATAACCAAACTTCCGACTATCCAAATTAATACAATCGCAACTCCTGCTTTTAAAAGAGATAATAAAATTTCAAGCCACAAACTGTCATTATTTGAGGCAAGCTTTGGAATCAAAACCATCAAAGGAATGACCGCCAAATCTTGGAATAATAAAGTACCAACCGTAGCACGACCATAAGTCGTTGAAAGTTCGCCCCTATCTTGAACCATTCTTAAAGCAACCGCAGTAGAAGACATAGCCAAGCCATATCCAATAACAACGGACATAACCGCATTTTTTGTAAGCATATAGCAAACAAAAGAAAGAGCAATAGTAGTTAAGCAAACCTGTAACGAACCAACCCCTAAAAGATATTTTCTCATCGTTTTCAACCGCTTAAATGAAATCTCAAGCCCAATCGTGAAAAGGAGGAATATAAGTCCGATTTCCCCAATAACTTCGGCAGTTTCAAGAGTTTTTACAAGTTTTAAGTCATAAGGGCCAATAACCAACCCAGCCCCGATAAAAGCAAGTAAAGGATTGATTTTAAGGTATTGGAATATCGGTATAAATACGATAACCGCACTTAAAAAAATGATAAAATCAACAATATGTCCACTATGCATAAAATAAATCCTTGAAAAAACTATGATATAAGGTTAATTTAATAACATATTATATGAAATTAGTTTATTTATAAAAGTAAATTTTGAAAATAAGGATATTCTTTGACTAGATCTGATATTGTAATGAAACTTTTGGAACTTAATCCTCATCTTTCTATGAAGGATGCTGAGGTTGTTGTTGAAACTGTTTTTGACAAGATAAGTGAAACTTTAATCGAAGGTGGACGCGTTGAAATCCGTGGCCTTGGCGTGTTTGAAATAAGACAGCGGGCTTCAAGAAAATTATTCAACCCTCTTACCCAAAAGATTGATATAATCAAAGGCAAAAAAGTCCCGTTTTTCAAAATGGCAAAAAAGCTTAAAGAGGAAATAAATGATTAAGTTTTTAAAGTTTGCTTTTAATATCATGTTTATTTCTTTTCTTGGAATTCTTGCATTTTCGAATCGAGAAACCATTACTTTGCACCTTTATCCATTAGAATACGAGATTATAATCCCTTGTTATCTGTTGATAATTGCAATTTTTATTGTTTCTGTGTTAATATGTTTTATAATGTCTTGTTTTTCTAAATCTTTATTAAGGAAAGAAATAAAAGAAATGAATAAATTAGTTTCAATTCTTAAAGAAGAGAATTCCTTATACAAGGAAAGATTGGAAAAATTTAAACAAGAACAACTGTAATTTTTTTAAGGTATATTCATGAATTGGTTAAAAGATTATGTCCGTCCTAAAATTCAAAGCTGGGTTGCTCCTAAGGAAATCCCTGATAATCTTTGGGTAAAATGTCCTAAATGCGAAAGAATGATTTTCGCAAAAGAATTGGATAAAAATTTAAAAATTTGCGTTCATTGCAATCATCATATGAGATTAGATCCAAATGCAAGATTTGAATCTCTTTTTGATAAAAACAGCTATTCCATGCTTGAATTACCTAAGGTTCCTGATGATCCTCTTGGATTTAAGGATTCAAAAAACTATTCTGAAAGATTAAAAGAATACCGAAAAAAAACTGGCAACAATGATGCTATCCAAGTTGCTCACGGAACAATGGGTGGTATGCCTATTGTTATTGCTTGTTTTGATTTCCGTTTTATGGGTGGTTCTATGGGAACCGCCGTTGGAGAAGGTATTATTGCCGCTGCTGAACTTGCTATATTACAACAAGCATCTCTTATTATTTTCACTGCTTCTGGTGGTGCAAGAATGCAAGAAGGTATTTTATCCTTAATGCAAATGGCAAGAACAACACTTGCTGTAAAGCAACTTAAAGAAAGTGGAAACCTTTTCATTAATGTGTTTACTGATCCTACTACTGGTGGTGTTAGTGCTTCTTTTGCTATGCTTGGTGATATTGCTATTTCAGAACCTGATGCAATCATTGGTTTTGCTGGTGCACGAGTCATTGAACACACAATCAGAGAAAATTTACCAGAAGGATTCCAAAAGGCTGAATACCTTTATAACCATGGTTTCGTTGACATGGTAGTTGACAGACGAAATTTAAGAAGCGAAATAATAAAGTCCATAAGCATCTTAAAAAAAGTAAATTTAAAAAATGACGCTACTCTTTCAAAGGGGGAAAGATAATGAAATTTATATTGCTACTTACTCTTTTAATTTCAAATTTAGGCCTTGCTAATGCTCAAAATATTTCCGTTACAACAAAAGCAAGAGAAACAACAGACGATGTAAATGCTGAAAGACAACTTTCTGGCGAAATCATTGAAATTAAGCCAGACCAAGTTTTAAAAGAAGATATTAAACCAAAATCAGCTATTCAAGATAACATCATCACTGTTAATGGCGGCTCTAATCCTTTGAAAGAAAGAATTTTTGGTGCTGATGACAATAAAAATGTCGTCAAAAACAACACTGTAAACCTTACAAAAGGTACATACCTTGGTGATATTTTCGGCGGTCAATCATATGACATGAATTCCGAAGAAAATAAAATCAATATAAACGGAGTCGTATCTTACGGAACTATATTTGGTGGTGCATCATATCATGGTGAAGCATTCAAAAACAGCATCAATATTTCTGATACAACCCTTACAAAACGCGTACTTGGTGGACAATCTCATGAAGGTGTTGTGTTAAAAAATAATGTTGATATCAAAAAATCAATTATAAGAGAATCTATATATGGTGGCTTTTCTTACCAAGGAGATTCAGCTGAAAATAGTGTTATGATTGAAGATACCTCAGTTGGAAATAAACTTTATGGTGGTTTTTCAAGAGATAAAGATTCAAGAGAAAACTCTCTTTCCATCAAAAACACAACCACCACCGACATTATTTATGGTGGTGCAAGTACCAATGGAAATGCATTAAGTAATACTTTGACTATTTTCTCTGGTAATATTTTTGGCGATGTTTACGGCGGATATTCTGATTTTGGCAATGTTTCTGGCAATACTCTTTTGATTAAAGGCGGAAAATTCACAAGAAATATCTATGATGGATATTCTCAAAGCGGTAAAGTTGAAAACAATAAAATTATCATCGAAGGCGGTAATTTTATGAGAACTTCATCAATTATAAGCAATTATATAACTATTTCAAATTCTCCAATGTTCAACTCTTCTCTTATAATTTTTGGAAGATGCGATGGTTCAATTGCCGATGCTGATTGTTTGATTAAGTTTGAAAATTTTAAAGGAAGCCATTTTAACAGTATAGCTCATGCTAAAAAAGTTGAAATTGATAGCGAATCTACCGTTATTTTTAGCAAATCTGGAATGGTAAAAATTGGTGGTGACCTTGATATTAAAGGAATAATTGGTTTTATTGAAAATAATTCTTCTGATGTAAGAGCAATTATGGTTAATAACCTAAAAGCAGAAAATGCTTTAATTGTTCTTAGCAATAACGACCATTTCATAATCAATGGCAAAGCAGAAGGAAACGCTGTTTTAGATTTAAGATTTCCATCAAACAACGCTAAAATTTTAAATACTTATAAAATATTTGATGGAGACTTATCTGGATTCGAATATAAACTTAAATCAGATTATATTTTAAATAAAAATGATTGGCATTCTTACAAGGTTGCTATTAATAAAGAAGCAAACAACTATATAAATGTTCTTTCAAAAAGAACTATTTATGCAGACAAAAATATAATTGCTATACCAATTGAACTTAAACAAGATGCAGTTGATAAGGTTGAAATATATAACGACGGCTCTATAAATATTAATAATGGAACTGGAAATTTAATTACAACATCAGAAGTTACAATTGATAAAGGTTCTATTTTAATGGATTATAACGATTTCTTTGTTGTCACAGGCGACTTTAATGTAAAAGATGCAAGTCTTACCATTAATGTAAGCTCTGCTAAGGCTGGAAAATATAAGCTCTTTGCTGATAAAAAGGGTAATGTTTTAGATACTAGCGGTTTTAAAAATATAGAATTCAGTGAGAAAAATTCTACACTTGACTATAAATTAAAAGATGGCATATTAGAAGTTTCTTATGTAAATAAGAATTAATTTAACCCTTAAGATAATTTTGGAAAGGAGGGTGAAAAGAAAAAAATGGTACAAGTTGTTGTAAGAGATAATAATGTCGAACAAGCATTGAGAGCTTTGAAGAAAAAAATTCAAAGAGAAGGTATATTCCGCGAAATGAAATTGAGACAAAATTACGAAAAACCTTCTCAAAAGAGAGTTCGTGAAGAAGCTGAATCAAAAAGTCGCGCTAGAAAGCTTGAAAGAAAAAGAATCGAAAGAGATGGATTTTAGTTTCTTTTAGATTAAAAAAAACCGCATTTAAGATTAAATTCTTATTTGCGGTTTTTTTATGTTTATTAATCCACTTTTTTTTAAAACAAATGAAAAAGCCGTTAAACACTTGCTTACATTTGTATCGTATTTAGTTTTGGATTAAATTAAAAATTTTAAGGATTATGTGGACAAGTATTTGTTAATTTTAATTGCTTGCGAATATGTATTTCATATAAAAAAATCCATATTAAATTCCAAATAATAAGCTAAAAAAATTTACAACAATTTCCGATTATAGGTATGGGCATGACAAATAGCAATTGCCAAAGCATCAGCCGAATCTTTTGTTTGTTTGCCTGATTGTGGAAGAAGTACCTTAACCATCATTTGAACTTGGGTTTTATCGGCGTGCCCTACTCCTACGACTGTTTTCTTTATCAAGTTTGGAGAATATTCAAAAACATCAACCCCATTATATGCACTTGCAAGAATAACTGCACCTCTTGCTTGTCCAAGCTTTAAGGTCGATTTTGGATTGACATTAACAAAGGTTTCTTCAATCGCGATATGATTTGGGTTATATTTTTTTATTACCTCTGTAACCCCGTTAAAAAGCTCTAACAACCTTTTATCCAAAGTTAGGCTATCTGTGCTGTGAATTACACCTGATGTAATAAATTTCAGGCTATTTCCCGATTTTTCAATCAGTCCATAGCCTGTATTTCTTAATCCTGGATCAAGTCCTAAGATAATCATTATCCGATTTTTTCCATGATTTCATCTGAAATATCGTAATTTGCATAAACTCTTTGAACATCATCATCTTCGTTTAAAGCTTCTTCCAAAGCCAAAACTGCTTCTGCTTGTTCTTGATTTAATGTAACAGTATTCAAAGCCCTAAAATCAAGTCTTGCTGCATCTGGTGTTCCAAAAGTCTTTTCAAGAATCTCACGAACCGCACCTAAATCAGTTGGTTTCGTAATAATTTGATGACATTCTTCATCAGTTACTACATCGTCAGCCCCTGCTTCTAAACCAGCTTCGAACATTGCATCTTGGGTTGCAACTTTTAATGGGAATTCGATATAACCAATTCTTTCAAAATTGAAAGCAACCGAATTTGTTTCGCCCAAATTTCCGCCTTTTTTCGAAAATATAGAGCGAACATTAGGAGCAGTCCTTGCGCGGTTATCGGTCAAAGCTTCAACAATAAAAGCAACCCCATGAGGTCCCATTCCTTCATATCTTATTTCTTCATAAATTGAACTGTCTTCACCAGGACTTCCTTTTTTAATTGCTCTTTCAATATTATCCTTAGGCATGTTTTGAGCCTTAGCAGCAGAAATCGCAAGCCTTAATCTTGAATTATAATTAATATCGCTTCCGCCTGTTTTAACCGCAACTGTGATTTCACGACCAAGCTTAGAAAAAATCTTTGCTCTGATTCTGTCTTGTGCACCTTTTCTGTGCATAATATTTTTAAACTGAGAATGACCTGCCATTCTTTTAAAATCTCCCTAAAATATTTTAATAATAAATATATAAATTATAAATCAGCTGGTAAAGGACCAGGATCTCTGAACAATGGTTTTCCTTGGAACATTTTTGCCATTTGAGATTCAATCAATGTACCGAGGTTCAAGATTCTGTCTCTTACCAAAACTCTTAATTGGTCGCCTTGGGTTGTATCTGGGTTTGCAAAAACATAACGAACTTCTGGGAATAATACCTTAGTTCCTTGTAATTTTTGATGAACCACACCCAAAATACCACGAGACAACAAGTCAGCCGCCAATTCTTCGTTAAGACCAGCCGCAGTAGCATATTTAATCATAGAGTTTAACGCATCTTCCACGGAATTAGCATGGATTGTTGAAATAACCATATGACCAGAAATAGCCGCTCTTAAAACTTGTGAAGTGGTTTCAGGAGTTCTGATTTCCCCAACCAAGATATATTTTGGTCTGCTTCTTAATGCTGATTTCAAAGCCTCACCCCAATCGTTATTAGGAGGTTCGGTTTGCTTACAAACACCAAGCCCGCCTCTTCTTGATTGATAAATTCCATCAAGGGGAAGTTCAGGAGGATCTTCAATCGTATAAGCAAATCCACCTTCTCTTTCCAAAAATTTCTTCATCAAACAGGAAGCAGAAGTTGTTTTACCCATACCAGTAGGACCAGCCCATAATAAAAGACCTGAATCTCTGTTCAAACTTATTAAATGGTTTGTCAAAGTTTCAGGAAATCCGAGTTTAGTAATATCAGGAGTTTTCTTAGGCATTCTTCTTGCGGTATAATGAGTTCCGGTCAAAGTTTCAACTTTTTCAACACGGTAAACAGTCCCAGCATAAACAATAGAATAGCTTGATTTGCCCTTCCATCCTTTTGCCAAGGCTTGTCTGAATGCTGCCATATCATCAATCTCAAGTTTTTTAAGCCCATATCTTGTAATCCCATCATGCACAAATGCAACATTTTCTGGGGTAAGATATATGTCTGAAAACTCTACTTCGTCTAAATTTGCCATTTATATAACACTCTTTATTTATTTTACAGTTTACACATTATAAAACATTTACACTTTTCTTTTAAAGCATTTTATTAAATATTGCACGAAAAATATTATCAAAAAATAAATTCCAAGAGATGAAACGATTGCTGGTGCTGGTGGTATGTCGGTTTTAAAGGATATAAAAATACCTAAAAAAACTCCTAAAATCCCTATAAAAGAAGAAAGAGCCAACATTTTATTATAATTATTAACCATTAACCTTGCACAAATCGGAGGAATTATAAGCATTGACGAAACCAACAATATTCCAATCGTCTTAATCGAAACAGATATCACACAAGCAATAATTACCATAAAAATCATGTCAATTAATTTTACTTTATTACCTTCTACTATCGAAATTTCATTGCTTAAAATCGAAAATAAAAGTTTATCTTTTATCTTTAACAATAACGCAAAAGAAATAATACTTATTATGAAAATCAAATATATATCTTTTGTCGTTATGCTTAAAATGTCTCCGAACAAAAGAGTATTAAAACTTGAACTTTTTTTGCCCCATGCCAGCATAACCATACCAAAACCAATCCCAAGTTGAGACATTAACACCAAAATGCTGTTTATCGAGGTTTTGGACCTGTCTTTTAAAAAACTTACGATAAAAGCCGTTATAAAAACCATTATCCCAGTGCTTAACATAGTCGAAAAACCAAGCAATATACCAATCGCAACCCCAGGCAAAGCAATATGAGAAACCGCATCTGCAAAGGAAGAAGCTCTTTTCCATATCAAAAAGCACCCTAAAAAACCCGAAATAAAAGCAATCAACGAAGCGGATATAATTGAATTTAAAACTATTCTTTCAAAGAAAATATCAAACAATTTTATGCTCTCCATGTTTAAACAATTTTAAATATCCGTTTGAAGCCATAACATCACTTGGACTTCCTTGACAACATATGGACTTATTCATGCAAATAACTTTGTTCGAACTTGCCATAACCATATGTAAATCATGGGAAACCATTAATATAGTACAATCATAATTCTTTTTAACTTTGTTCAAAGTATTATAAAAATCGCTTTCAGAAGCAATATCAAGCCCGCTTGTTGGCTCGTCTAAAAACAACAACTGAGGCCTTTTTAACAAAGCCCTTGCAAGCAAAACTTTTTTAAGCTCTCCCCCAGAAAGAGTTGCCATATCAGATTTATATAAATCTTTAATATCCACAAGATTTGTTATTTCGCTGACATTTTGTTTTTTCGAGTCTATAATTAAAAAATCAAAAACGCTCATAGGAAGCATAGCATCAACATAAAAATGTTGTGGCACATAACCTTTTATAATTTTTTTATTATATATGACCTTTCCCGCCGTTTGTTTTAAAATTCCAGCAATTATCTTTAACAAAGTAGACTTTCCAGCACCATTTGGACCGATAAAAGTTACAATGTCATTTTCTTTAACATTAAAATTAATGTTTGATAAAATTTCTTTATTAGATATATTATAATTTAAATTTTCAATATTTATTAGTGGCATCGTTTTGTAATAAGGATTTAAAAATGAAAATAAGACATCTTATATTATTCTCTTTATGTATTATTTTCAACCCTTGTTATGCTTTTTCAAAAACAATGATTATATCATCTATTCCTGTTATTTCTTCAATTGCTTCTTATATTTCGAAACAAGAAGTAAAATCTATTGTAAAAGAAAGAGAAACTGGATGTGTTGAACATTATTCGATGAAGCCTTCTGATGCTTTTTTGATAAAAGATGCTGATTTAATAATCGCTATTGGAGAAAATTTCGAACCTTTTTTTAATAATATAAGTAAAATAAAAAAGGATAATGCAAGTATAATTGAAATATCAAAAATACCTGGCATAAAAATTCTTAACAAAAAAGAAAAAATCGATAACCAAGAAAACAACCACAACCATTCTAGTGAATATGATTTTCACCTTTGGCTCAATCCAGCAAATGCAAAAAAAATTGCAACTGAGATTGCAAAACAACTAGCCATAAAAAATCCTGATAAAAAAGATTTTTATTCAAAAAATTTAAATGATTTTAATAAAGAAATTGACAGAATAGTTTTTGATATAAAATCTATTATCTCATCTCATATAAGAATAAATTATCTTTTATCTCATGACAATCTCCAATATTTCGAAGACTTTTTTAACATAAAATCTTCTGGGGTTATATCTTTTCTTGACAGTGGTGAAATAAGCATAAGACAACTTCTTTATATTAAAAAAGTTATCGACGATAATAAAATAAGTTTAATCCTTGTTGATGGTGATAATTATCCAAAAGGGTTAAAAACTGTTGTTGATGGAACAAAAATAAGATTAAGAAAAATTGATGTTACTGGTGCTTCCTATAAATTCAGCGAGGATTTGTATATAAGAATCATAAAAGATATTGTGAATAATATTTACTTGTAATTTTTTTATTTTTATAATATAAGTGTCAAAGCAATTTAAAACTAAATTGTTTAGATTCCTTCCCAAAAGCTTTATTTTTAACCATTTAAGGCGATTGGGTATATCTATTTATTTTAATGATTGAGAAAAGCCATAAGGAGAAAGAAAAATATGCCTTTTTACGAAAATGTGTTTATTGCTCGTCAGGATTTATCCCAACAAGCATTAGATGAAATGATTGAAAAATATGCCGGTATTATTGATACAAACGGCGGAAAAATTACAAAGAAAGAAAGCTGGGGTCTTAGATCTTTGGTATATCGCATTAAGAAAAACCGCAAGGGTCGTTATGTTCTTATGAACATTGATGCACCAGCACCTGCTGTTTTCGAAATGGAAAGACAAATGAAATTTGATGAAGATATCATCAGATTCTTAACCGTAAAAGTTGAAGAATTAGAAGAAGGTCCTTCAGCTATGATGAATTCAAGAAACAAAGAAGGCTCTTATAAATCTTCTAAGAACGAAGATTTCGAAGACTTTGATATTTCAACAGACGAAGAGGAGATTGTATAATGAACGCAGTTGCTCAAACACAAGGACGCAGATCTTTCTTTAAAAGACGCAAAACTTGCCCATTTTCTTCAAAAAATTCCCCAAAGATTGATTACAAAGATGTAAAATTATTACAAAGATTCATATCTGAAAGAGGAAAGATGATACCAAGCAGAATTACTGGTGTATCAGCTAAAAAACAAAGAGAATTAGCAGTCGCTATTAAGAGAGCAAGATTCTTAGGCTTGCTTCCTTATGTAGTTGATTAAGGTTTAATTTAAAAATAAAGTTATGAGCAAATCCTTAAAACCATTGATATATTCATTTGGACTTGGCTTATTAAGCTATGTATTCTTCCTTTGCATGTTTCAAACAGGAAGCGGAGTTTTTGGTTTAATAAGAACCTTGGGAATGGCTCTTGCAACAGCTCCATTGATTGTTGCGGGGATATCTTACGGTTTTGGCGGATTTATATCTGCACTTATTGGCGCAACTTTTATGTTTAGCCTTAATGAAGGTGATTTTGATAAATTCAAAAATTACTATATAATTGCGGAAATAATTCCTGCTTTTATTCTTGTTTCATTGGGATTACCCTTTAAAAACAAGCAATTAGGACTCGGAAGCATTGTTTCAGTTTTAACTTTTTTAATCAGCTGTGTGGTTTTAGTATTTTGTTATATTGTGAAAGACAAATATTTTGCAAATTATGGCGAAAATGCTAATCCCGTTGCTTTGATTGAAGATATTTTAGCAAAAAACATTGTTGTCCAAAATATGCAAGAACTTAACCCTAATACCTACGACATCATAAAAGCAATTATTCCATATATTCCTTCTTTAATCGGAATGATGCTTATCGGAAGAATTTTGCTTAATGCTTATATCGGGCTTGAAGCCTCTTTTAAGCTTGGTGTTGCAAAAAGACAAAGGGAAGATTATCTGAACTTTTTTGTTCCTAAAATTTATGTTTTAGTCGTTTTGTCTTCTATTATTGCTGGGTTGTTATATGAAGGTTTTGATAAATATATTATGTTTAATATAAGCCTTATTTTAATGACACCAATTGCTTTGATGGGAATGGCTTACTCTAACCGATTAAGTCAAAAGATAAAATATGGTAAGCCTTTATTATGGTTGTTTTACATATTGGTCATAATAACAGGAGATTTAGGATTTTTGGCAACAGTGTTGCTTGGCGCTTTTAACTATATAATTAAACAAAAAGAAATTATGAAAGTATAAGGAAAAAAGAAAATGAAAGTAATTTTACTTGAAAGAATCGAAAATTTAGGCCAAATGGGTGACGAAGTAACTGTTAAAAATGGTTATGCAAGAAACTTCCTTTTGCCACAAAAGAAGGCTTTAAGAGCTAACAAAGAAAACCGTGCATATTTTGAAACACAAAAAGCTATAATCGAAGCTACTAACATCAAAAGAAAAGAAGAAGCACAAGATTTGGCAAAAAGAATGGCTGGTTTATCAGTTGCAATCATCAAACAAGCATCAGAACAAGGTCAATTATACGGATCAGTATCTGGTAGAGATGTTTGTGAAGCAATCAAAGAAGCTGGTTTCAACATTGAAAGAAGACAAGTTGTTCTTGACCAAGCTATTAAAAACATTGGTGTATTTGATATCAAAATCGCTTTATATCCAGAAGTTGCTCAAACAGTAAAAGTAACTGTTGCAAGAACTCAAGAAGATGTAAAAAAGCTTGATAAAGAAGAAGCTAAAAAAGACGCTTTGAAAGAACAAGAAGTCGCTTAGTTTTAAAGCTTAAATTTAAAGCTTAAAATACCATTAAAGGGGCTCAAAAAATGAAACAGGAATTGGAAATAAGGCAAAAGCCTTCTTCGATTGACATTGAACAAGCATTATTAAGTGCTTTGATAATCAACCGAAACGCACTTGAAAAAGTGTCGGAGTTTTTAAAACCTGAGCATTTTTTTGACCCCTTTAATGCTGAATTCTTCAATGCTTGCTTAACTTTAAGCAAAAGCAACCGAGATATAAACCCAACCATATTAAAGGAATATCTTGCAAAAGGCGGAAGCGATGAAGAAAACAAAGAAAAGGAAGCAAAAATTAATGCTCTTGCCTTTTCTGATGTAAGTATCGTTAATGTTACCGATTATGGAAAACAAATTGTTGACCGATATATAAGAAGAGCTTTAATCGAGCTTGGATACGATATTGTTAACGATGCTTATACAATCGATATTGAACGAGACGCCACCGACCAAGCCCGAGAGATAGAAGAAAAACTATTCAAAATTTCAAACGAAGGACAAATCGAAGGCGGACTTAAAAGCTTTTCGTTATCCTTATCTGGTGCGATTGAAACGATTGCAAAAGCAAGACAAAATGCTGGAAAATTGCCTGGTGTTCCAACAAAAATTACAAAACTTGATAATCTTGTTGGTGGGCTTCATAATTCAGATTTGATTATTTTAGCAGGAAGACCAGGTATGGGTAAAACTGCTTTTACCACTTGTGTTGGTATTAATGCTGCCATGGCGTTTAGAGAAGATAACGAAAAAAACACCAATAAAAAAGATAACAAAACTGTTGCTTTCTTTTCGCTGGAAATGTCGGCGGAACAACTTGCTTCCCGTATTATTTCAACCCAAGCCCAAGTAAATAACCGCGATATGAGAACCGGTTATCTTAAACAAGATGACTTTAACAAAATCATGAATGTTGTGGAATGGATGGATAATCTTCCTTTATACATTGATGACACTCCTGGTTTGACCGTGAATGCTATAAGAACAAGGTGCAGAAGGCTTAAAAGAGACAAAGGTTTAGGTCTTATTATCATCGATTATCTTCAATTAATTGAAAGTGGTAAAAAGTCTGAAAACCGTGTTCAAGAAATTTCCGAAATGACAAGAAACCTTAAAATCTTGGCAAAGGAAATTAATGTCCCTGTAATCGTTTTAAGTCAGCTTAACCGTGGTGTTGAAGCAAGAGACGATAAAAGACCTCAATTATCAGATTTAAGAGAATCTGGCTCAATCGAACAAGATGCTGATATCGTTATGGCCGTTTATCGTGAATGGTATTACTTGCCTCGTGAATTGGTTAAAAAAGTTGGCGAAACCGATGAAAAATTTAATTCAAGACTTGCATCACACGAGCAAAGAAGAGCTGAACTTGAAAAAATAGCAGAACTTTTAATATTAAAAAATCGTCACGGCCCAACCGATGATATTAAATTGTTCTTTGATGGTGCTTTTGCTCAATTTGCAAATTTAGATGAAAAAAATGAAGAAAAAAAACAATAATTCGATATTAACTGTTAATGTTTCGGCTTTAAAACATAATTACAATGTTCTTAAAAATTATGTTAATCCTTCTGATGCTGGCGTGGTTTTAAAATCAAATGCTTATGGTGTCGGTGCAAAAGAAATTGGAAAAATTTTATATCAAGAAGGTGCCAGAACTTTTTTTACTGCCCATTCTTTTGAAGGAGTAGAGCTTAGAAAAGCATTACCTCATGAGGCTGAAATTTACATACTTCACGGTTGTTATGATTATGATGGGGAAGATTTTAACGAGTACAATCTAATCCCTATTTTAAACAACGAAGAACAACTTAAAATCGCAAAAGAACATAATATAAAAAAATATGGAATTCATGTTAATACAGGGATGAATCGTCTAAGTTTTTCATCAATTCCTGACAATGTTTCTCCATGCCTTATTATTTCGCATTTTTCTGGCGAACAAAATGATGAACAATTTTCAAAATTTAACGAAATCACAAAAAATTTTAAAGATGTAAAAAAATCAATTTGTGCTTCTAATGCTATTTCAACTCCAAAAGAGTATCATATGGATATCATAAGGTTTGGATATGCGTTATATGGAGAAATGGATAATAACCTTGGGCTTAAAAACACCATATCCTTAAAAGCCAAGATTATCGGACTTTACGAGGTTAAAAAAGGCGATAAAGTCGGATACGATTCGACCTTTATATTTGAAAAAGATGGTAAAATCGCAACAATAGCAGTTGGTTATGCCGATGGATACAGCCGAACTTTATCCAACAAAGGATATGGTTACATTAACGGAACAAAAATCAATCTGGTTGGAAGAGTTTCAATGGACTTAACCGTTTTTGATGTAAGCGATATTGAAAATATAAAAATTGGTGATGAAATTGAATTAATTGGTGATAATATAAAGGTTAAAGAATTAGCAAGTCTTTTAAACACAACAGGTTATGAAATTTTAACCTCTCTTTCAAAAAGATATAAAAGGGTATATAAATGAATTTTTTAAGTAATATTGGCAAAATGACCGTTAAATTTATTAAAAATGCTGGGGAATTGGCTTTATTTGCTTATTCTGTGATTACTCATTTGTTCCGCCCACCATTTTTCTTTAAAAACATTTTCACTCAAATGATTGAAATTGGATTTTATTCTCTTCCCGTTGTGGGTTTAACCACTCTTTTTTCTGGAATGGTTATGGCTTTGCAAACCTATTCTGGATTTTCAAGGCTTAGTGCCGAAAGTGCCATTCCTATGGTGGTTTTAATTGCTCTTACTCGTGAACTTGCCCCAGTTATGGCAGGATTAATGGTAGCAGGAAGAGTTGGAGCTTCGTTTGCGGCGGAAATTGGAACCATGAAGGTAACCGAGCAAATTGACGCTTTATCCTCGCTTTCCACCAATCCAATTAAATATTTGGTTGTCCCAAGAATTATTGCTGCGACTTTAATGCTTCCTTTTTTGGTGTTTATCGGAGATGTGATTGGAATTCAAGGTGGTTATTTAATCGGGGTTCATAAACTTGGCTTTAACTCTGCTACTTATATCAAAAACACTTGGGATGTTATGGAATCTTTTGACATTGTTTCTGGTCTTATTAAGGCTGCGGTTTTTGGTTTTATTATTGCTATGCTTGGTTGTTATAATGGTTATTATTCTGATGGTGGAGCACAAGGAGTTGGTAAAGCAACAACAAACGCAGTTGTATCCTCATCAATTTTGATATTGATATTCAACTACATTTTAACCGAACTTTTTTTCATGGCTTAAATCAAGGGAGAAACATAAAATGACAAATTTAAAACTTGAATTAACCAATGTAAGTAAAGCTTTCGGACCTAAGGTGGTTTTGGACGGCTTTTCAATGAAAGTTGAAAAAGGCAAATCCATGGTTATTATTGGCGGCTCTGGGACTGGTAAATCCGTTACCTTAAAATGTATCCAAGGCTTGCTTGTTCCTGAGTCTGGCTCTATTAAGGTTGATGGTGAAGAAGTCGTGGGAATGAAGGAAAAAGACCTTGAACGGGTTAATTCCAAAGCGGGAATGTTGTTTCAAGGGGCTGCTTTATTTGACAGCATGAAAGTATGGGAAAATATTGCTTTTGGGCTTATCCAAGGGCGTAAAATGAACAAAAACCAAGCAAAAGAAATCGCTTATGACAAACTTAAAAAAGTTGGACTTACCAGCGATGTGGGCGAAATGTATCCTGCTGATTTATCAGGAGGCATGAAAAAGCGTGTTGGACTTGCAAGGGCGATTGCCACCTCTCCTGAACTTATTTTCTTTGATGAACCAACCACAGGGCTTGACCCAATTATGGCTGATGTTATTAATGATTTAATCGTTTCCTGTGTGAAAGATTTAGGAGCAACCGCTGTTACAATTACTCATGACATGGTTTCGGCTCGAAAGATTGCTGATGAAATTACCATGCTTTATAAAGGTAAAAATATTTGGTGTGGCGATGTTAAGGATATTGATAATTCAAACAATCCTTATGTCGAACAATTTATTTCGGGAAAATCAGAAGGACCAATTAAGGTTGAAATTTAAAAATCATGGCTAAATCTTCGTCGGTATTTGTTTGTAATTCTTGTGGTGCTACCTATTCAAAATGGATGGGGAAGTGTGAAGCTTGCCATGAATGGAATACCATAACCGAAGAAGTCGTCGACAACCAACCAAAAGGAATCGGTAAAAAACGGGGCGAAAAAATCGAATTTTCTTCTCTTAATTCTGTTTCCGAAACTTTACCAAGACAATTATCAAAAATTGCCGAATTTGACAGAGTTTTAGGCGGAGGCCTTGTCCAAGGTTCTGCGGTTTTAATTGGCGGTGACCCTGGCATTGGCAAATCGACCCTTTTGTTACAAGTAACTGCTGCTTTATCTGATAAAGGTTTAAAATGTGCTTATATTTCTGGTGAAGAATCTTTGGACCAAATAAGGTTAAGAGCAAAAAGATTAGGTTTAAGTAATTCAAATGTTGATTTAGCCTCAGAAACAAATATAAACAAAATTATAGCCACCATTGATGAGCCAAATGGGTTTGATGTCGTGGTTATCGATTCGATACAAACCATGTTTATAGAACAAATCGACTCTTCCCCAGGAACGGTAAGTCAAGTAAGGGCTTCAAGTAATGAGCTTATAAAAATTGCAAAAAAACGAAATTTTGTTTTATTTTTGGTCGGACATGTAACCAAAGAAGGCGCCTTAGCAGGGCCAAGAGTTTTGGAACATATGGTGGATACTGTGCTTTATTTCGAAGGTGACCGAGGCCATCATTTCAGAATTTTAAGAGGCGTTAAAAACCGTTTTGGTGCGACTGATGAAATCGGTGTTTTTGCCATGAGTGAAAAAGGCTTGGAAGAAGTCCATAACCCTTCCGCTTTGTTTCTTGCCGAAAGAAGAGGAAATATCACTGGTTCTGCTGTTTTTGCGGGGATTGAGGGAACTCGACCTATTTTGGTGGAAATCCAAGCTTTGGTTGCACAAAGTTCTTCACCCTCAGCAAGAAGAGCCGTAGTTGGTTTTGACCAAGCAAGATTATCCATGATTATTGCCATACTCGAAACAAGATGTGGCGTGTCTTTTCAAGGCAAAGATG
>JAKJEU010000067.1 GCA_022705265.1 Pseudomonadota bacterium
TATTCTTACTTTAAGATTATTTAAAGCAATTACATTTAAAAGACCCAAAGCTGTTGCTGCTCCTCCCATGTCTTTTTTCATCAATTTCATGCCAGAAGCTCCTTTTATATCAAGACCTCCTGTGTCAAAGCAAACGCCTTTTCCAACCAAAGCAATTAAAGGATTTTTTTCGTCTCCCCATGAAATTTCAATGAATTTAGGAGCTCGCTCTGAACCTTTGCCAACTTCGAAAACGGCTGGATAATTTTGTTTTAATTCTTCGCCGTCGGTTATGTTGATGGATGCACCGATTTTCAAAGCAACTTCTTTGCAAGCATCGGCAAGTTCCGAAGGTCCCATGTCGTTTGAAGGGGTGTTGATTAAATCACGAACCAAATAAATTGAAGATATAATAGAAGAAACGAATTCTTTATTAGTTTGTTTTGGATAAATAAGCTTAGGGAATGTTTCTTTTTTGCTTTCTTTGTATTTGTTAAAGGAATATGCATCAAGAGCAAAATCTATACATATGCTGTTTGCTTCTTCTTCGGTCAAATCGTTGGTTATTTTGTAAACCCCAGCTTTTAGCGAAGAATAAAGACCTGATAAGGAAAAAGCATCGTTTCCATCGCCTTTTGAAACTATTGCTTGGTCAATTTTTCCTTTATCATTTGGAATGAAACAAATTTCTCCGCCCTTTGCTTTATATCCTGTTGCTTTTATCCAATTTTTTACATTGTCATTTTGGCTTTTTAACCATTTATTATATGTTTCTTTTGTAAAAATTGTGATTAAAGTTGCTTTTTTATCACTTTCAACAAACAAATCAGAAAAATTCATTATTTATTCCTTTTTAAAAAAATCAATCTTGGTTTTGCCGTAAACTCTGGTATCGGTTTTTACGAGCCCTTGAAACTCTGTAACCTCATCGATGGAAGTTTCCGTTATGATTATAGAATTATCATGAATTAATTTATTTTTCGTAAACAAAGGTATAGATAAATTTAACAAATCCTTTTCATAAGGAGGGTCGAAATATAACAAATCAAACACTTCGCTTACATTATGTTTTGTCGCGTCTTTTATTATTTTGTAATCCTCAATATTTTTGAAATTTTCGTTAATCGCTTTTATTGCGTTGTAATCTTTTTCAAAAAGATAAGCCATTTTTGCACCTCTTGAAAGGGCTTCAAGAGCAAACCCACCACTTCCAGCAAAGACATCAGCGATAACTTTATCCTTGAAATTAAATTGGTTTTCTAAGATATTGAATATAGACTCTTTTATTCTTTGTTTAGTCGGTCTGGTGTTCATTCCAAGAGGAGCTTTTATGATACGACCTTTAAATTTGCCTGTTATTACTTTCATGTTGCCTTCTTTATTTAAGGGTTTAGAGTGTTAGATGAAAAAAATTTTATTTTATTTTATACTTTTAATGCTTCAAATCAACCCTTCTTATGCAAAAGATTGGGAAAGGATCGCTTTTTCAAAAAAATATAGGCTTGAAATTTTTGTAGAAGGAGAAAAATCTTCGTGGTGTGATGCGATTGTTCATTTAAAAGTCGTTGTAAATGATGATGATTTTATAAATTCAAACGATTTTAAGGATAATATTTCAAAAGCATTAAAAAAGGTTGTGGAGGAAAAGGAATGCCCAAGGGCTGATATCGCTGGGGTTAAGGTTTTTAATCGAAAATTGGACGAGATTGATAATTTTGTTGCGATTAAAGAAGATGGTTGGCAAATTCATAAGGCAAAAGAAAATCGCACAAATATTAGCGAGGATTATGAAATAACCGATGATTTTAAGGTTTCTGGGTGGTCTCCTAAAAACAATGACGAGGTTGTGGTTACTTCAAACAATGTTTTTGAACACGAAATAAAAACAAAGGATAAAAAATGTGCGATTCGTTATTCGCTTAATAAACCAAGTTCCAAAATGAATAAGTGGTATATGGTGGTCGAGGGTAATAAATGCAAAGATTATTATCTTAATGGCAAAGCGAGAATTAATATTTATAATGAAAGAGGTCGAATTGTAAGTAAGGGGGCGGGATATTTTTCAAAAGGTTATTTTACTGATGATAAGATTTTTGATGTAAAATTTTTGGAAAGATATGCTTATGGTATAGAAAACCAAAGATTAAGTTACTTGGTTGATTCTGATGCTATTAATAAAATTCATTACATAAGTTATTTGAAATCAGAATATCGTAAAAAATACGATAAATACACAAAATGGCATGGTTGCGATCCTTTTGTTATTTCCGCTGTTACGGATAATTATTTGATGTTTTTAGAAGATAAAGACATAAACGACATAATCGATGCGGCAAAAGATTATGCCAGTGCATATTGCCCTGATGCTTTGGTGATGAAGGTTTTTGGGACGAAGAAACCAAGCGAAGTTTACGGGGTTGATATTCCTTTGATAAATCTTGACGACGATGATTCATGGAAATTTGACCCAGATTTTTATTTTGGAGCCACAATAAACCGCAATCCTTTAACAGGAGCTTGGGTTTATGATGATAAAAAATCAAAAAACCGCATAAGGTATGATGAAATTATAAGACAAGCTGATAATATCGTTGTAAAAGATGATTTAAGCACCGAATATTATAATCTTTTAAAAGGAAGTTATGCAAAAAAGCTTGCTTATATGTTTGATGTTGAAAATCTTGATAATTTGAACGCTTTTATACTTGCTTCACAACTTAATGATAATGCCTCGGTATATGTTAATGTGATGGTTAATGTGGCAAGTTCCGATGGGATTAGTTCTAAATCCTATTATCCTGTGCCTATGGTTAATAAAATTGTTGGCGATATGCTTAAAACAGAAGGTTGGTATGTTGCGGGTGGTTATATAAGTGCGTTAAGTGAGGAGGAAAAAGAATTCCATGGCTTTAAAAAAGACGAATTTGCGGCGAAATTTATTCCTGAAAAATCTATGAAATGCAAAAACAGTTTTTGTAGCGAGGTTAAAAATGTTCTTAACCTTGTTCAATGGAAACATAAGAAATTTGATTTTATCCCAGAAAGGCAACAATAATGAAAAAATCTTTTATCTTAGGTGTTTTTGGAATATTGTTTTTGTTGTTTGCTTCGTTTCATGTTTATATGAACAAGATGGCAAAAAGCGATTTTAGGGGCTTTTTAACAAGGAATTCTTTGTCTTTTAATGTTAATTATGGCGAGTTTAAACGAAAATTGTTGGGCAACATAATTGTCAAAGATATAAATATAAAGGGAGTTCCAAACAAAGATTTTTCTTATGAAATTGAAGAAGTTAGCTTTAACCAAGATATGGATAAGGTTGAATTTGATGTTAAAGGATTAAAAATTAATATCGGCGATTATTTAAAATCAAAAAATATTGGTAAAGAAGAATTATGGGATATATCAAGAAAGTTTGATGTTGAAAAGGACATTATAAAAAACACTATATTCTCTCTTGCAAGTATTGGATTTGATGAGCTTTTGATGGATGTTAAGGCTAATTTTAACCATAACAAAGAAACCGATGAGACTTATTTGAAATTGTCTTTATCAATCAAGGATTTTGGCAACATTGTTTTAATTGGAAGTTTTAATGGAATTGGCAAAGATTTTTTTGAGATAACCACTGATTTTATGAAAAGTTTTGATTTTTCAAAGGTAAAAGACGAAGCAATAATGAAATCTTTTTATATTTCTTATGTTGATAAGTCCTTTGTTAAAAAAGTTTATAAGAATATAACAACCTATTCATATGAAGATGTCGAAGCAGAAGATTTTGATAAAATCGGTTTTCTTAAAATCAATGAATTATCAAAAAGGTTTAAGGATATTGGTTTTGATGATAAAAATTCTGAGGAATTTGCTAAAAATATTGCCTTGTTTTATAACCAAAACAACAAAATGGTTGTGGTTTCAAATGTTAACGAGGGCGTTTCTTTTGAAAAAATAAGAGAAGTCCATAATGTTTTTGAACTTCTCTATTTAATCAAAAGCGAAATATATGTTTCAGACGAAGCAAAGTCTAAATTTATTTCTTTGAATTAGATTTTTTAAACTTTGGTTTGTAAACTTTGTTAAGATTTGAAAGGGCTCTTTTTTCCTTTTCTTTTTTCTTTTTAGTTTTATCTTTTTCAACGGAAAAACCAAATTTTCCAAGCTTTTTGCCCAAAGAATAATAATATCCATGACAATATGCAAGAAGGTTTGCTTTATCAAGTCTGAAAACACCATTTTCATCAAGCAATTTGTCATCGATTCTGCAAGAAACTATTTCAGCGGTAAACATATCGTGCGAGCCAAGGCTTGTAACACTTTTTACAACACATTCAAGGTTTACAGGACTGTTTTTGATGGAAGGAGTTGCAATTTTGTCGCCGTCTTCAAGTTCAAGTCCAAGCTCTTGTATTTTATTTATTTTTTCCCCACTTCTTACGCCACAAAAATCAACAGCATTTAAAAGTTCAACAGTAGGGAGGTTAATAACGAATTCTTTATTTTTTTTCAACATTTCATAAGAATATCTTTCTTTTCTTACTGAAATATATGTCATTGCAGGGTTGGTGTTAAGTATTCCCGTCCAAGCGATGGTAAGGACATTGACATCGTCACCATTACCAACGGTAACCATAACGGGGGGGAGTGGATATAAAAGCGTTCCGGCTTTCCATGTAATTTTCATAAATTTTCCTCTTTATTTTGAATTTGTTTTTTCATTATAATGAAAAATTGTGTTTTTAAAAGTTTTTATTGTTAAATAGGGGGAAATAATAGATGAAATCTTTTGCAAGTGATAATTGGGCTTCGGTTCATAAGGATGTTATGGAAGCTTTGGCTAAGGCTAATTGCGACCACCAACAAGCGTATCAACATGATATTTATACTGATAAAGTAAGAGGGAAGTTTAAAGAGCTTTTTTCTTATGATGTTGAGGTTTATTTTGCTTCTTGTGGGACTGCGGCTAATATATTGTCTCTTGCGTCTATGGTTAAATATGCTGATGGAGTCATTTGTGCTGACAGCGCTCATATTAACACTGATGAAGCGGGTGCTTTTGAAAGATTTACGGGTTGTAAGCTTCTTCAAGTTCCAAATTATGATAATGGAAAGTTAAGGCCTTCTGATATGGATATTTATACCAGAGAAATTGGTAATTTTCACAGAGTCCAACCAAAAGTCGTATCAATTTCTCAAAGTACTGAACGAGAAAATGTTTACACCGCTGATGAAATTCGCGAAATATCAAAATATGCTAAGGCTCATAATATGTATCTTCATGTTGATGGGGCAAGATGTGCAAATGCTGTGGTTGCTTTGAAATCAACGATGAAGGAAATGTTTACCGATACTGGGGTTGATGTTCTTTCTTTTGGTGGTACAAAAAACGGAGTAATGTATGGAGAGGCGATTATTTTCTTTAACAAGGAATTAGCAAAAGGATTCGAATACATTTTAAAACAATCAATGCAATATTTGTCGAAATCAAGGTATATAGCAGTCCAATTTGACGCTTTGTTAAGTAATGACTTATGGGTTAAAAATGCATCTCATGCGAATAACATGGCTCAATATTTTGAAAGCAAATTAAAGGATTTAAAAGACATTGAAATAACCATGAAAGCGGTTACAAATGCAATGTATGTAAAGATTCCAACGGATAAGGTTTTAAAACTTCAAACTAAGTTTCCTTTTTATAATTGGACCAAAGATGAATATCGTCTTATGACTTCGTTTGATACAACAAAAGAAGATATTGATGAATTCATAAAAATAATGATTGACATTTGACAAAATTGAATCCATTTATTGAAAACATGTGTAAGAGGCCTCGTAAGATGCAAGGATTTTTTGTGTCTTTAAATTAACTCTTCTTACTACTGAAATAAATTTTTTGTTAATTCCTTTTTTGGGGGCCTTATGAATGAATATTCCAAACAATTTAGAACCTTTAATTGAATTTAAAAATATTACAAAGTTCTTTGGCGAAAGCAAAGTTCTTAATAATGTTTCTTTGACTGTTAATAATGGTGAATTTTTGACTTTGCTTGGACCTTCGGGTTGTGGCAAGACTACTCTTATCCGTATTTTAGCAGGTTTTGAAAAACCAACCTCAGGGCAAGTTATAATAAGTGGCAAGGATGTAACCGATGTCGTTCCTAATAAACGCACGGTTAATACTGTATTCCAAAATTATGCTTTGTTTCCTCATATGGATGTTTTTGATAATGTAGCTTTTGGTTTAAGAATGAAAAAAGTCAATGAAAGACTTATCAAAGCCGAAGTTATGAGTGCTTTACGAATTGTAAAGATGGAAAAATACGCAAATCGTATGCCAAGTGAACTTTCGGGTGGGCAACAACAACGAATTGCAATTGCCAGAGCTTTTATAAACAAGCCAAAGGTGTTATTACTTGACGAACCTTTGTCTGCTTTGGATTATAAACTTCGCCAACAAATGCAAATCGAATTAAAAGAATTACGCCGTAAGCTTGGTATTACTTTTATTTTCGTAACTCACGACCAAGAAGAAGCTTTTTCAATGTCGGACAGAGTTGTTGTGATGAACAGCGGTGTTATTGAACAACTTGGCACTCCATCAGAAATTTATGAAGAACCAAATAATATGTTCGTGGCAAATTTCGTGGGTCAAATAAACGAGCTTGAAGGACAAATTATCGAGGTTTATGAAAATAATTTCGATGCTTGTATCGACGGTTTAATTATGAACCTTAATAAAAGAAAGAATAAAGACAATTCTTTCATAATTAAACAAGGTAAAGTAAGAGTGCTTTTAAGACCAGAAGATTTAAGAGTCGAAAGAGTGGCCGATGTCGAAGGGATCCCAGAAGGTTGTTTAAGCGGAATAATTGTTGATACAGTTTATAAAGGCATGACCATTGATGTTTTGGTTAAAATCAACAATGGCAAAATTTTAATGGCAACAGAATTCTTTAACGAAGACGATCCTGATATTTCCTATAAAGCTGGTGAAAAAGTGCTGGTTAGCTGGGTAAAAGATTGGGAGGTTGTGCTTCCTCATGGAGAATAAGAATAAAAAATTATACCGCGATATAGCAGTAGGTTTCGTTATTTTTTGGCTTGCTTTTATGATTGTGATACCAAATGCTTTGGTGTTGCTTGCAAGTTTTATGACGCTGGATACTGAAAAATTTGTGGCTCTTCCGTTAAATATGGATAATTATCTTAACTTATTTGACCCTGTGTTGTTTAAGTTGATTATGAATTCCATAAAAATAGCATTAGGGGCAACTTTTTTCTGTCTTGTTATTGGTTATCCTTTTGCTTATATCATTGCTACTGCGAAAAAAAGTTGTCGACCTTTGTTGTTGATGTTGATTATTATTCCTTTTTGGACCAATTCGTTGATACGAAATTATTCTTTGATAACTATATTGTCTGCAAACGGAATAATTAACTCAATTTTGCTGAAATTTGGCATAATTGATGAACCTATTCAAATGCTTTACACAAACTTTGCGGTTTTTGTGGGTATGGCTTATACTTTGTTGCCGTTTATGATTTTACCACTTTATAGTTCAATTGAAAAAATGGATTTAAAGCTTTTAGAGGCAGGAAGAGATTTAGGTGCAAATTTTTATCAAATCTTTACAAAAATCATGATACCTCAAACTATGAGCGGGATTATGGCGGGGATAATTTTGGTGTTTTTGCCAGCTTTAAGTATGTTCTATATCTCTGATTT
>JAKJEU010000262.1 GCA_022705265.1 Pseudomonadota bacterium
CCTTATACCGATAATTTTTATGCTTGTCTTAATTCTGCCGTTTTTTCTGAAGGTTCTTTTGTTTATATTCCAAAGGGAGTAAAATGTCCGCTTGATTTAAGCACATATTTTCGAATTAATGCAATTAATACTGGACAATTCGAAAGAACCTTAATCGTTGCCGAAGAAGGTGCTCAGGTCAGTTATTTAGAAGGCTGTACCGCCCCTATTCGTGATGAAAACCAACTTCATGCTGCGATTGTTGAAATTGTGGTTAAAAAAGATGCCGAAGTAAAATATTCCACCGTTCAAAACTGGTATCCAGGCGATAAAGACGGTAAAGGCGGAATTTATAACTTTGTTACAAAAAGAGGAATTTGCGAAGGCGAAAATGCCAAACTTTATTGGACCCAAGTTGAAACTGGTTCTGCGGTTACTTGGAAATATCCAAGCTGTATTTTAAAGGGCAAAAATTCGGTTGGAGAGTTTTATTCAGTCGCGATTACCAATAACTATCAACAAGCTGATACAGGAACCAAGATGATTCACCTTGGTGAAGGTTCTAAATCAACTATTATATCAAAAGGTATTTCTGCGGGACATTCTTCTAACACTTACCGAGGCATGGTAAAGATGTTAAAGTCCGCAAAAAATGCAAGAAATTTTTCAAACTGTGACAGCTTGCTTATCGGCAATAAATGTCACGCAAATACTATACCAGTTATTGAAAACGGTAATTTAAGTGCAGTTGTAGAACATGAGGCTACTACTTCAAAAATTTCTGACCAACAAATGTTTTATTGCAACCAAAGAGGCATCGATGACGAGGCTGCGGTTGCTTTGATTGTTAACGGTTTTTGTCGTGAAGTTATGCAAAAATTACCTTTTGAGTTTGCAGCAGAGGCTGGTAAACTTATCGGAATTACATTAGAAGGAAGCGTTGGGTAAAAATTATGGCTAATATTGAAATTATTAATTTACATGCATCAGTTGATGGCAAACAAATTTTAAAAGGTCTTAACCTTAAAATAAACGATGGCGAAACCCATGCAATCATGGGACCAAATGGGAGTGGTAAAAGCACTTTGTCAAATGTCATCGCAGGACACCCAGATTACACCGTAACAATGGGAAAAATATTATTTAACGGTGAAGACATAACCGATTTAAAACCAGAAGAAAGAGCAAGAATGGGCGTATTTTTAAGCTTTCAATCTCCTGTTGAAATTCCTGGGGTTTCTATATTGAACTTCATCAAACAAAGCATAAATTCAAGACAAAAAGCAATGAATATCGAGGAAACCGATACTGTGTCTTTTTTAAAAATGATAAGACCAAGAGCAAAGGCTTTGGAAATTGACAATGATATGCTTAAAAGACCTTTGAATGTTGGTTTTTCAGGTGGCGAAAAGAAAAGAGTGGAAACTTTGCAAATTGCTTGTTTCGAACCAAGCTTTTGTATCCTCGACGAAATGGATTCTGGGCTTGATATCGACGCTTTAAAAATTGTCTCTGATGGGCTTAATGTTTTAAAAGACGATAAGCGGTCTTTTTTG
>JAKJEU010000263.1 GCA_022705265.1 Pseudomonadota bacterium
TGGCGAAAAGCTTCGCCCAAGACCATAAAAGAAGAGCTTCGTATTTTAAAAGCTTTATTGAACTGGTTGCTGGAAAACGGCGAGCTTAGAACACTTCCGGTAACAAAATGGGAAAAGATGAAAACGCTACCCAAGCAACCTGCCCGATCGGGTGGTTACTCAAAGATCGAGGTAGAAAAAATTCTTGAATACTTTAAAGACCATTCAGCCGGCCCTTCAATATTCTTTTTGGCATATACAGGGGCAAGGCGCGGTGAAATGGAAGCTGTTAAAGCAACAGATATCGGAACAATAAGAATTCTTTCAGAAAAAACCGCGACCAATCCTTCGAATCAATTCCGTATTGTTGAAATTCATGAAAATTTAAGACCAGTCCTTGTTGAAGCGATGAAAAATAAGAAACCTGATGAATTTATTTTTCCAGATACCAAAAAACACCGACCCGCTTGGTTAACACAACTGTTGGAAACCGCTTGCCGTAAAATTGGCATTCAGTATCGGAGAATCCACGGTCTGCGCCATTTCTGGATAACAAGCATGTTAACAGCCGGTACACCTGTTGCCATAGTTATGAAAATGTGCGGACACAATAACATTTCCACGACCATGAAGTATCTTCACATCGGAAATGAGCATCGGGGCTGGGTAAATAAAATTTGATCAAAAGTTTAAAATTGCCCGCAAATCTCTGTATATAACTTATAGAAATCAAGTTGAATTTATAGGAATTTGCAGGGTAATGACGAACGAAGAACTTCAAATAATAGCAACAGCCGCCAAAGAAGGGGCTTTTAACGCTGCTTTAATCAGCCTGAAACCGTGGCTGAACATTAAAGAAGCGGCTATGTATCTGGGTGTTTCTGAAGCGTTTATTTATAAAGCCTGTGAATCCGGAAAAATCACCTGTAATTATGCAAAAACCCGCGATGATTTGAGAGGTAAAATTCTTATCGCAAAAGCTGAATTAGACAAGTTCCCGAAGAAGAGCGACATGCAAAAAATCGTGAAGAGAGTAACCAGTGGTTACTCAGTCGATTCGCCCAGTGATATCGTAAAAAATATAATATCGGTCGAGAGCAGAAAACAAAAGGCAATTAAGGTCTAACTTGCTTATTTTCAGCAAGGTAGTTCTGAAGATGAGAATTACCGACACGATAATTGTCTTTTTGGCAATTAAAAAGTAACATAATTAAAGCTGACGGCTTTTTTAATCGCGGTGATGGTTGCTGCCAGCAAAAATTAAATGAATCGAGGATTTTTATGCCTTTTTTTATACCCGCAGCGGCTGTCGGATTTGGCGTTACACTGTTCGCATGGGGGGCAAAGATGTTTTTTTCCAATGATGATTCTGCAGACGAAGCTGCGAAAGAATTTCTGAAAAGTCTACCCGCAAAGATCAAGGCAAAAGTAGACTCCGTTGAGGTTACACCGAGCGGGTTTAAAGTCAACTTCAAAAACAATGTACCTATCAACGAACAAGAAGAGGCGATGCTGGAGATAAAAAAGAACGTTAAAGTTGTAAAGAAGGAAGCAGC
>JAKJEU010000068.1 GCA_022705265.1 Pseudomonadota bacterium
ATACCAATTCCGCCACCGACATCGATATTTTTGATTTCGATACCGCTATCACTTAAAGTTTGAATAAAGTTAGCAGTTCTTCTAAATGCTTTTTCAAAAGGTTCACAGTTAAGTAATTGAGAACCAATATGAAGAGCAATACCAACGACATTTACGGCACCACTTTCATGGAGTTTTTTGTAAACTCTTAAAGCTTCTTTTAAACTTACACCGAATTTGTTTTCTTTTTTACCAGTTGAAATTTTTTGGTGGGTCATAGCATCGACATCAGGATTGATACGAATAGCAACATTAGCCTTTTTATTCATTTCAGTTGATTTTTTGATGATTAAATCAGCTTCGCTTTCCGATTCGATGTTGATTTGCATAACTTCACTTGAAATAGCATCTTCAATTTCTTGTTCAGATTTACCAACACCAGAAAAAACGATTTTAGAAGCATCAATTCCAGCAGTTTTTGCCAAAAAAAGTTCACCACCAGTAACAATATCAGCACCACCACCTAATTTAGCAAATACATTAACGATATGTGGGTTGAAATTAGATTTCAAAGCATAACAAATGGTATAATCAAGACCCAAAGTCTTAGCATGGTCATCATACTTTTTGAAATTGTCCTTTAAAGCAGACAAAGAGTAACAATAAAACGGAGTCTTTTGTTCAATTTTATTAATTGATACATTTTCGACTTGTAATTGATTGTTTTTATATAAAAAATATGGTTTCATGTTTTAATCCTTTGGGTATGTTTGTGGGTATACTCCGCCAACAACAGGTTTAGGGGGACTTTTTTTCCCGCAACCAGTAATTAACGAAGTGTAAACTAATAATGTTATAATAATATAAAATAAATTTTTTTTCATAAGAACAATGATAAACATAATGATTAATAACTGTAAATTGATTTTTTTAATATTTTTAATTTTTTTCTTATTCTCATTTGAAATAAGAGCCGAAGAGGAATTTAAGTTCCATCTTCAACCAAAATCATCTCCATTATCTTCTTTTGAAGATGTGTATTCAAATAAGCTTAGGCTTTTTAATTTCAAAGGCAAGGTAGTGTTGTTAAATGTTTGGGCTACATATTGTGCTCCATGTATCAGAGAGCTTAAAACATTGAATGATTTAAGCAAGGAAATGGGTAATAAGATTGCGATTGTTCCTGTGGCGGTAAGTGGTGAGAATGGAGAAACATTACAAGCTTTTTATAAAAAACACGGGCTTGATTATCTTGATATTTATACGGATCGCCAAAAAATGATAAGTAGTGAACTTCAAATACCTTCTGTTCCTTACACTCTTTTGATAAACAGCGAGGGTGTAGAGCTTGCAAGAATTGTTGGAGGAGCTGATTTTTCATCGACTGTAATTAAGGCTCAATTAAAAAACCTTTTGCGAAAATTTTAAAATTTTATTATGATGACGATAAAATTAATTTAGTTTTATAAAAGGAAATCATGATGAGCGAAGATACAGAAATTGAAATGGTTGACATCTCTTGGGAACAATTCCATAAAGATTGTCGTGCTTTGGTAAAAAAACTTATCAAAGTTGGAAATTTCAAAAAAATGGTGGCAGTAACAAGAGGCGGATTATTCCCTGCTGGTGTTATTGCTCGTGAAATGGAAATCAGAGACATTGATACAATTTGTATCGCAAGTTATGACGAATATTCACAAGGAAAACTTACCTTGGTAAAACCTTCAATGATTGAGGGAGACGGTGAAGGCGTTTTATTCGTTGATGATTTGGTGGACACAGGAAGAACCATCGAATTCATTAAACAAAAATATCCAAAAGCTCATATTGCAACCGTATATGCAAAAGAACATGGTAAACATTTAGTGGACACATATGTTTCAATGATGGATTGTTGGGTATTGTTCCCTTGGGAAGGCTGTATGCAACCTGCAACTCCTATGATTAAGAACGGAAGAAAATAATGATGACAGACGAACCTCAAAAAATGCTTAATATCTCGTGGGATATGTTTCACAGAGATTGCAGAGAATTAGCACAAAAAATAATTGAGGTTGGTCGGTTTGAAAAAATGGTGGCAATTACCCGTGGGGGATTATTTCCTGCGGGTATTATTGCCAGAGAATTGAATATAAGACATATCGATAGCATATCGATAGCAAGTTATGACGAATATTTCCAAGGCGAATTAAGATTGATTAAGCCTCCGATGATTGAGGGAGACGGCGAGGGTGTTTTATTCGTTGATGAATTAGTTGATACTGGCAAAACTTTGGCATTTATATCCAAAAGCTCATATCGCAACAATATATGCCAAGGAAAAAGGCGTAAAGTTCGTTGATACATATGTTTCAATGGTTAATTGTTGGGTATTATTCCCTTGGGATGGCAAATTTGCCCCTTCAAAACCTTTGATTGATAATAAATAATTTAAGGTCTTTGTTTTTTTAAAAAAAGGCTTTGAGAAAGGAAAATTAAGTTGAAAAAAGATACCTTGTTCTTGGTCGATGGATCAGGATTTATTTTCAGAGCCTTCTTTAAACTTCCACAAATGAGCAGGAGTGATGGAACTCCTATTGGTGCTGTGTTTGGGTTTACAAGGGCTTTGATGAATATTATCAAAAACAATGGCGCAAGTCATATTGCGGTCATTTTTGATGCGAAACGAAAAACATTCAGACAAGATATCTATCCTCTTTACAAAGAAAATCGCAAAGAAACACCAGAGGCTTTAATCCCACAATTTCCTTTGATAAGAGAGGCGGTTGAGGCTTTTAATATCAAAAGCGTGGAATTAGAAGGTTATGAAGCCGACGATTTAATTGCAACCTATGCCAAGCTTGGGATTGAAGCGGGCATGAATGTTAAAATTTTGTCTTCTGATAAAGACATGATGCAATTAATTGGCTTAGGGATTGAATTATATGACGCTTTTGATTTTTCGTTGGTTGATAATGAAAAAGTTATGCAAAAATTTGGGGTAACTCCTGACAAAGTGATTGATGTTCAATCATTAGCAGGCGATAGTTCCGATAATGTCCCAGGGGTTAAGGGAATTGGGCCAAAGACGGCTTCTTCCTTGATTAACGATTTTGGGTCCTTAGAAGGTATTTACGAAAACCTTGATAAAATATCAAAACCAAGAACCAAGGCTTTGTTAGAAGAGCATAAAGATCTTGCTTTTATATCAAAAAAACTTGTAACTCTTTGCAATCACGCACCTGTTGAGGTTGGTTTAAAGGATTTGGAAATAATAAATCCTGATTTTGATAAAATTATGGATTTTATGAGAGCTAATGAATTCAAAAGCCTTATGAACTCTCTTCCAAATTGGCAAGAAAAAAGGGAAGAAGTAATAAGAAAAGTAAAGTCAGAGTCGGCAAAATATATAACGGTTGATGAGGAAAAAGATTTAAAAGAATGGGTTGAAAGAGCAATTAACGAGGGCGTTGTTGCATTTGATACGGAAACGGATTCTTTGGATTCATTTAGTGCGAACTTAGTTGGTTTTTCTCTTTGTATAAAAGAGGGCGAGGCATGTTATGTGCCATTAAATCACAAGGCAAAACAAGAAAGCTTGTTTGAAGAAACCTCAATAAAGCCAAAGCAAATTGATTTTAATAAAGCTTTGGAAATATTAAAACCCTTGCTTACTGATGAATCGGTTATGAAAGTTGGGCATAACATTAAATACGATATGAATGTTTTGGTTAAATATTACGGTGATGATTTTTTCATTAAACCTGCAAGCGATACTATGCTTATGTCCTATACTCTTGACGGAGCAAAGCACAGGCATAATATGGACGAACTTGCATTAAAACATTTCGGACATACAACAATAAAATATGATGATGTTACGGGGACTGGAAAATCAAAAATATCCTTTGATTTAGTTGGAATTAAAGAAGCAACAAAATATGCCGCCGAAGATGCATATGTAACGATGATGCTTTATAATTTTTTCAAAGACAGGCTTGTAAAAGAAAAATCTTTGTCAATTTATGAATATTATGACCGCCCATTGCTTAATGTTTTAAGCCAAATGGAAAGAAATGGTGTTTTAATCGATGCAATTAAACTTAATGATTTAAGCAAGGAATTTTCATTAAAAATATCCGAACTTGATAAAGAAATTCAAGATATAGCAGGGGTGGAATTTAATGTTAATTCTCCATCTCAACTGGGCGAGGTTTTGTTTGATAAAATGGGCTTATTGGGTGGTAAAAAATCAAGCAAAACGGGAAAATATTCAACCGATGTCGATGTTTTAGAAGAGCTTGCAAATAATGGTGAAAAAATCGCTGAAAAGGTTTTGGAATATCGTGGTTTTTCAAAAATAAAAAGCACATATACCGACGCTTTGCCAACTTTTATAAACAAAAGAACGGGCAGAGTGCATACAAGTTATCTTCAAACTGGAACTTCAACAGGAAGACTTTCTTCTTCCGACCCTAATTTACAAAATATACCGATAAGAAGTGAAGATGGACGAAAAATAAGACAGGCCTTTATTGCCAAAAAAGGTCATAAAATATTATCGGCCGATTATTCTCAAATCGAACTTAGAATTATTGCAGAAGTGGCGGAAATAAAAGCGTTAAAGCAAGCCTTTATTGATAATGTTGACATTCACGCGGTTACGGCTTCGAAAGTTTATGGTATACCAATCGAAGGAATGGACCCAACGATAAGACGGTCGGCTAAGGCTATAAACTTTGGTATTATTTATGGGATTTCTGCTTTTGGGCTTGCAAAACAGCTTAATGTTTCAAGGACTGAGGCAAATGATTTGATAAATTCTTATTTCAAACAATTCCCTGAGCTTAAAAATTACATGGACAGCACCGAAAATTTTGCAAAACAAAACGGATTTGTTGAAACTCTGTTTGGACGGAAATGTTACATTAACGGAATAAATGATAAAAATTCAGGTATAAGAAATTATGCTTTACGGGCTGCTATTAATGCTCCTATCCAAGGGTCTGCTTCGGATTTGATGCGTATTGCGATGATTAATATGTATAAAGAGTTTAAAGATGAAATGATTATGCAAGTGCATGACGAACTTGTTTTTGAAATTAAGCAAGAAGAGGCAGAAACAAAGGCAAAAAGGATTAAAGAAATAATGGAACAGGCTTATAAAATGTCTGTGCCTTTAATTGCCGAGGTTGGAATTGGTGATAATTGGGACATGGCTCATTAAAATTTTTGTTTAATTTTGTCCAAAATGATGTTATGATTTTTTATAAAACTATCGTAATTATTATGGAGGGCACATGATTAAGGAACCTTTGAAGCAATCAAATAAACAAGTTGATGTTAATGTTAATCGTCTTGCGGTAAGTAAACAAGAAAAGGCAGATATTTTAAAGTTCTTAATTGCTCAAAATGATCTTTCAATTGTAAAAAATAAAAATGTTTCATGTGCGAATCAGTTTGAAAAGATTGATACCTATGCTTTTGTTAATGAAGATGGACAAAGATGTGTTGTCGCTTGTGCTGATACAAAAGGAAAAATGTCAACAAAAGAAGGCAAAGACATTTCTTTGATGGATTTTAAAGCAAAAGATGGTGATGAGTTTTCGGGAAGAGTTGCTGTGGTAAAATCAGGTGATTTGAATATGGTTGTAAGCTTATTAACCCCAAAATGCGATGAATCTCTTTCTTATGTTGATGTTAAGGCACAAGGAAAAAGCATTGACGGAGCTTTTTATCATTATGGGAAAAAAGCTGTGCCAGATATTTTCCTTGATTTGGAAAAATGCAAAAGAGGAAAAGGGCTAGGTTGCAGTTTTGAAGGTCCAGCCCTTGATATGTATAAGTATCTTTTAAGACAAGATGAAGTTAATGAAATTAACAAAATTAGAGAAAATGGTGGCAAAGACAGTTTGTCTCAAAAAACTAAGCTTGATATTCAAAAGGCATTAAGGGCTTTTGGTAATTGTCGATGATTTTTTAATAAATTCTGAAACTCCAACCACGACTTCGCTCATTCGTTCGTAATCAAGAGTGTCATAAGTGTCGCTGTCTTGGTGGTAATTAAAATTCCTAAAAAACGAAGTGTCGGTAACCATGATGGCTGGGGCGTATTTTGTTTTCCAAAAATAATAATGGTCTGAATAATCGGTTCCAACAATCAAATCATGGTCAAAGCCAAGTTTTTGAGAAGGCAGGGGAGAATTTTCATCAAAATATTCCTTTAAATTTTTGGTTAAGTTTTTCGATTCTTTATTTCCAACAAAAGCAATAAAATTTCCCTTGTTAGGATAGAAAAATCCAAGTCCAAAAGGATAAAATTGTGAAAAATATCGGTCTTTATAATATCCAATCATCTCTAATATTATTGCTTGTTTTATGTCTTTTTTGTTTTTGATGGCGTCTTTTACATAAACCACACTTCCCATGTATTGTCTTTTGAAAAAGGGAGGCTCTTCGTTAACAAAGGCAACAAATTCCATGTTTTTTGACGATTCGTCGTTATACATATATCGTGCAATTTCAATTAATCCACTAACCCCACTTGTGTTGTCATCAGCACCTGGATTATTGCAAGTATCGTAATGAGCCCCAAGGACGGTTATGTCTTTATCGTGGGCGTCAGCTCGTTTTGCGATGATATTTTTGACGGCTCTTTTTGTTCCGTTACCTACGATTGCATTATAATGTTGAAATTCCACCATATATCCGATTTTTTCGAATTCGGATTTTATGTAATCAGCGGTTTTATTAAGTTTTGATATGTCTTTTGTATCGCGGTTACCAATTAAATGGGAAATTTCATAAACATGGGTTTTAAGGTTTGCTGAAATTTCGGGATAACGGTTTAATGCCTTATAATCCTTGCAAAAAATTCCATATCCGATAAAGGAAGACGACAATAAAATTACAGCAATTTTGATTATTATTAACATCTTTTTCATGACTTGCTCCTTAAACATTAATTATGTTTATTATTTACATATATAATGTTAACACATAAAAATAAAGCAAGTCAAAATAAAAAAAGCGACCCTTTTAATTATGGTCGCCTTATTTTATAATATTTAGTTTAAATTTTATTCCAAACCAAGAGCAGTTTTATAGGTTTCAAGCCAATATTGCTCTTCGTCCATTTTATTTTTAAGCTTAGGATTTTCAGAAATTTGAAGCAATTTTACAACTTGTTTCAAAGCCTTAGTCTCATAACCAGCAGCCTTAGCTTCGCCATAAACTTCTTTTAAATCCTCGGCTAAATTCTTTTTTTGTTCTTCAAGTTTTTCGATTCTTTCGATAAAAGATCTTAATCTTGTTGAATCAACACCATCGCTCATTATTTATCTCCTTAAATTTTCAAAACTTCTTCCAAATCGGAATCAGAGCAAAGTCCAAGCAACACAGGATTTCTTGGTTTAATATTTGCAATGTTGCGATGAGTTTTTTCTTTAATAGCAATAACAGTAGGTTTTGTTGTGCCGATTAAAGAACAAATCGAAGTAACCGAAAGCTCAGGATAATGTTTCAAAAGCCAAGCAATAGCATCAGGTTTGTCTTGACGCTTTGCAACCGGAGTATATCTTCCGCCTTTTTTAGTAGCCTTTTCATAAGCTTCGTTAAGGTTTAATTGAACCTTAGCAGAAGGATCAGCTTCACATCTTTTAA
>JAKJEU010000002.1 GCA_022705265.1 Pseudomonadota bacterium
CTCTGGTCAAAGGAACTCTTTCCATGCTTCTTTCACTTGGGTCGCCAATACAAGCGGTAAAATCGCCAAATAATATGAAAATTTTATGCCCTAATTGCCTGAATTGCTCCATCAACATAAAGTTTTGAGCATGACCTAAATGAAGCGAGGTATTGGTTGGGTCAAAACCAATGTAAAAATTTAATCTTTTGTTTAATAATTGTTCGATAAAGGCCTCTTTTGAAGGAAGCACGCTATCAATTAATCCCCTTGCAAAAATTTCGTTAATTTTTTGTAATTTTTCTTCTTTTGTAAGATTATTTGTCATCTTTATAAATTCCTTTTTATTCGTTAAAAATTTAAAAAGGGTTTCGCTTTTTTAATCCCTTAAAGTGCGAAACCCTCCAACATTTTCAATCGAATGACGGACACTTTAAGGGAAAATATAGTAGTAGTATGCAAAAAGTTTATTTTGCACATTCGCTACATTTTCCAAAAAAGCACCATTCAAAGAATTCATAAAATCATTCATCCATAAAAATTTATCTCTTACATATAATGCTATCACTTATATTTTTTTAAGCAAGATGAATTATAATAATTTAGCAATAATGTAATCATCGTACCATTTATCATTAATTAAGGCTCTTTTTTTCCTTAAACCTTCAATCACAAATCCGCATTTAATATATAAAGATATTGCTTTGGTATTTGTGGCACGAACTGAACCTTCTATTCTTACCATGTCTTTTAATCTTGCCCAATCTTCCAATTTTTTCATGATAATTGAGCCCAGCCCTAAGCCTTGGACCTCTGTTAAAAAGCCAATCCCAAATTCAGCCGTTTTACATAACCATGGATGGTCTGGTTTTAATATTTGAATGCTTGCCGAACCAACGACTTTGTCTTGATAAAAAGTTCCAATAAACAAGCTATGCTCGCTTTCGTACTTTTTTACCATATCCGCTCTATCCCTTTTTGGTTGCCCTGGATATTGGTTGGTAAAAATATTTTCACACGAAAATTTATCAAGATATTCTTGAACCATATCAAAATCTTCGGCTTTAAGATTTCTTATTAAAACTTGCCTGCCACATTTAAGTTTTATATTTTCGTTTATTATCATTATCTCACCTATAACTTCTCCGAACTTAATTTTATGAATGGAAGATATTTAGTAATCGTTTCAAGCTGGGCATTGGTATATTTTTTTCGTTCTGTCCTCGCTTCGTTTTTGCAAATAAATCTTGATACTTTTATATGTTCTTTTTCAGCTTCGATATCTTTCATTCCTGTGTATTCATTATTATAAAAATAATCTATTGCAACGCTGTGTTCCCCCATATCGCAAAGAATTATATCTCCATTCGACAAAACCCAACAATCACAACCTTCTTTTATTGTTCCTAAAAGCTCTTTTGTTGGTTTTACTTCTTTTATTCTATCTTTTTTTGTGTACGATAATATTTTCAAAATTCACCTAAAAAAATAATTACTTGGTTAAACACCCTTTAAACATATTGAAATCCTCGTTATATATTTTGGTATCTATTTCCATAAGCCATAACAAAGAATGAAACAAGTTATCATGAGAAAATTGTCCTTTTGATGCCTTATCCTTTAAACATTCATAATTTATAAAATCGTATTTTTTCATATTATCAGACATCCATATCATCATAGGAACACTTGTTTGAGATTTAGGAGCAATTGAATAAGGCATACCGTGCAAATATATTCCATTCTCACCCAAAGACTCTCCATGGTCAGAAACATAAATAAGACCTATTTCTAAATTATTAAACTTTTTCAATATATCTATTGCCGAGGATACTATAAAATCCGTGTATAAAATAGTGTTATCATAAGTATTTACTATTTCTTCTTTGCTACAATTTTGAATATCAGAAGTATCACAAGAAGGAACAAATTTCTTAAATTCATCAGGATAACGATTATGATAACTTGGGCCATGACTTCCCATAGTATGAAGAACAATTACAGTATCATTTTTAATGTTTTTTATTACATCTTCTAAACCATCAAGTAAGACTTCATCCTTGCAATATGACGAAGTGCAATATTTTGGATTTCCTATTTTTACCATTTCTTCGGTTTTTACTCTGTCACAAACACCTTTGCAACCATCATCATTTTCACGCCACAAAATGTCATATCCACTTTTCTTCATCAAATCCAAAAGATTTTCCGTATATTTGGCATCATTAGAATCAAAATTATTTTTATTAAGATAAGAAAACATACATGGCACAGAAATAGCAGTAGCAGTACCACATGAGGAAGTATTTTTAAAAAACGCTATGTTTTGTTTAGATAAAAGAGGATTCGTTTCTTTTTCATATCCATTAAGTGAAAAATTATCAACTCTTGCAGTTTCACCCAAAACGAATACAAAAACCGTATATACATCATCTGGATTAGGGACAAGTTTTGCTTTATCATCAAGAATTGTAAAAGCCCTTTTTTCTAAGCGAATTTTTTTATAATATTTAACCGTTCCATGAATGTAATTAAAAACATTAATAAGCTTTTTAATTTGCTTATTGTTTCGACCAAAAGAGGCATAATCTTTATAAACAAGTGGAGCAAAAATAAAAAGAGAAAATAAAAGTATAAAAGTTGACACAATTCTGAAACTTAATTCAGACTTAAATTTTTTAAACTCTATATCAAAATAAAAAATGATAAATAATGGTAAAGCAACACTAAATAAAACAAATAAAAATAAATTCATGCTTAGCAAATCTGATGCTTCTCTTATATTTGTTTCAAACACATTTTGTATCATCGAATCATCAATATAAACCCCAAGTTTATACATCATGTAATTTGTAATTCCCGACAAAATTACAAACAAACTTAAAACAGGTTTATATATTTTTGGAATAATAATTAATGAAAAAAACAACCATAAAGGAACAAAAATAAAAAGAGGAAGAGATAACGCAAATAAAAAATCGTAAAAATTTGAAACTTCGACTTTTTCGGTTATGAAACGCCAAAAAGAAAGATTGAAAACAGACCCAAAATAAAAAGCCATAAAAGCAATCATGCTTGAACTTTTTATTAATTTTGATTTCTTTAAAAACACTTTGAAATTACCCCTATATAAAACTTAAAATCATAAAAAACCATACTCCTGCCCTAAAAACAAAAGAAAGCAAAACCAAAAGACTTCCTATATCCTTTGCTTTTTTGGAAAGCTCATGATATTCCTCAGAAATTCTATCAACCACAGTTTCAATCGCCGTATTTACAAGCTCCATAATAATTATTAATACCAAGGGAAAAATAAGAATTATCTTTGAGATAACATCACAAGGTAAAAATAAAGCAATAACAAAGAATATCAAACAAAACAATAAATCTTGTCTGAACGCTTCTTCTGATTTGAAACTTGATATAAAACCTGAATACGAATATTTAAACGCGTTAAAGATTCTTTTTATTCCTTTTTCTGTTGCTTTCATTTGCTAAACCCCTAAATATTTTTTGCCTTCAATTATTCGCTCAATCATAATTAATATTTTAAGCATATATTCGTTTTTATGGTCAACAAAATCTTTTAAACCGACCTCTTTTGTAAATGGCAACAAATTATAATTTTCGTCAAATTCATAGCCGTTGATTGATACTGTTTCGACTTCTTTGCTAAAAAGTTTAAAAGCATCCTTTAAAGACAACTTAAAAATCCCTCCTAACTCTTCTTTTTGGAGTTTAAAATCGCTCAAAAGTGTATTGTTTTTCAACAAATAAGTATAACAAAATTCACGATTTTTATATGACTTTATTTTGAAATCATTAGAATCGCAAACTTCTAACTGAATCCCAATATATTTAAGGTCATCATAATCAACATTTATACCAAGTTCTTCTTGCAATTCTCTGATACCGTCTTTTTCGCTTTCACCGCTTGCAATATGACCAGCAGCAGAAATATCCAGCAAATTTGGGTGAGTCGATTTATCCTTTGACCTTAATTGAAAAATAACATTACCCTCATTATCGAAAATCCAACAATGAAAAGCCTTGTGCCATAAGCCCTGTTTATGAGCTTCATTTCTTTCACTAACCCCAACAAAGTTCATGTTTGCATCAAAAATATCCAAATTTTCCATTAATTTTCCCTCAATAATTGCTTAATGTTTTATTTACATTCTAACATTAAAAAAAAAGGCATTTAAACCGTAAAATGCCTTATTCTTTTATCTCTATTTTTATGCCGTCTTTGACATTTGCCCAAATTTCATCAATTTCTTCATTATCAAGAGCAATACAACCCAAAGTCCAGTCAAAATTTTTATGAACTCCTTTCATAAAAGCAAAAATCTTACCAAGCCCATGAATCATTATAAAACCACCTGGCGATACATTTTTTGACTTTGCAACTTCTTTATCTTGTTCATTCGGATAGCTGATATGAAGAGATTTGTAATAACGCCTTGAAAATTGGCGATAATCAATTTCATAAACACCTTCTGGAGTTTTACCGTCTCCTTCCCTTTGTTTATGACCTTTTGGATTGAAACCCAAGGCTATTTTATAGGTTTTTAATGCTTTATCATCTTTATCCACCAAACTTAATTGCCTTAATGACTTATAAACAACGATTTTTTCAACATTGTCATAGATTTTTATGTCTGATTTTTTTAAAACAAGGTAAGAATTATATCCAATTATCAAAAATAGAATAAAGCATAAAACGATTAAGACATATTTCATTTAAACAAGCCTTATCAAATCTTGTTTAATTTCCTCTAACTCTTGAATCAATGCTTCGACATCAAAACTTGGAACAGCAACGACAACCTCTTTGACATTTTCGTTAACGACATCAAGGCTTGGTAATTCTTGTTTTAAAATTTCTTTGAAATGACCGCTATCAATTGCTTTTTGAACACTTTTAATGGAATAGCTGTGATTATAAAGCAAGTCCTTAATCTTTTTTAAAATAAAGATATCCTCGCTACTATAAAATCTTCTTCCTCCGGCTCTTTTTATCGGAGTTATAATAGAAAACTTAGTCTCCCAAAACCTTATGACATGAGTTGGGATTTTTAACTCGTCTGCAACTTCTGATATAGGTTTATAAAGCCTTTCATCAGCCATTTTTCTCTATCTCGTCCTTAAGGTTTTTTGAAAATTTGAACGAAATTACTTTTCTTGGAGTTATAGTATGCTCTTCATTAGTCTTAGGATTACGACCAACTCTTGTTTTCTTGTGCTTTACATAAAAATTGCAAAAAGAAACAATTTTAACCGCCTCTTCCTTTTTCAAAGCATCCGTCATAATATCAAAAATTTGTTCCAACATTTTCGAAGAATCGGTTTTTGACAAACCAATTTTTTCGTATATAGCATTACTTATATCAGCTCTTGTAAGATTTTTCATAACACTTTATCTACCACTTAATTAAAGAAGCACCCCAAGTGAAACCACCGCCCATAGCAGTAAGAATCACATAATCATTCTTTTTAATCTTGCCAGACTTTACCCCGCTTGTCAAAGCCAAAGGAATAGAAGCAGCAGAAGTATTAGCATGACCATCAACTGTAACAATTACTTTTTCATCTTCTAAGCCGAGTTTTTTTGCAACACCTGAAATAATTCTCATATTTGCTTGGTGAGGAACAATCCAATTAATATCATCAGAGGTAACCTTGTGATTTTCCAAGATTTCATTAACCGCAGAAGACATGTTAGTAACAGCGTGTTTAAAAACTTCTTTACCGTTCATTTTAACGAAACCAGAACTTCTTGTAGTTGAAACTCCGCCATCAACATACAAAGCATCGTAAAAACGACCATCACTTTTTAAAACGGTTTGGACAATGTGAGAATCCTCATTTTCCGTAGCTCTTAAAACCACAGCACCAGCACCATCACCAAATAATACATAAGTATTTCTGTCGGTATTATCCAAAAGCCTTGTAAAAGTTTCAGCACCAATAACCAAAGCCACCTTTGCTTGACCATTTCTTATCGCATTATCAGCACAAGAAAGACCATATAAAAAGCCCGAACAAACCGCTTGAACATCAAAAGCAAAGCCTTGATGAATTCCAAGCATTCCTTGAACCTTAGTCGCAGTTGAGGGAAAAACATTATCAGGAGTCGTAGTAGCAAGCACCACCATATCAATTTCGTCGACATTAACGCCCGCGTCTTTAATCGCTTCCATAGCTGCATTATAAGCAAGAGTCGAGGTCAATTCATTATCAGCCGCAAAATGTCTTTGCTTTATGCCAGTTCTTTCAACAATCCATTCATCAGAGGTTTCAACTTCTTTTTCCAAGTCAAAATTAGTAACAATTCTTTCTGGTAAATAACTTCCAACTCCGATGATTTCTGAAAACATTATAATAACTCCGACAAAATATGATAATTTTCAACACTTTCTTTAATTTTTCGCTTAATGTCATGCTTTACAAGGTTGTTTGCAGCCTCAATGGCTTTTGAAAAAGCAAAACCATCAGCGTTTCCATGACTTTTAATCGAAATTCCGTCAAGCCCAATAAACATAGCACCATTATGAATTCTTGGATCGTATTTTTTCTTAAATTCCTTTAACATAGGAAGAAGAAATAAAAAACCAATCTTTGCAAGCCAAGATTTTTTGAAACCATCTTTAATCGAGCCTGCAATCATCTTAGCAGTACCTTCCATAGTTTTCAAAGCAATATTTCCAGAAAATCCATCAGTAACCACGACATCAACGACGCCTTGGCCGATTTCATTACCTTCGATAAAGCCATGAAAATTAATTTCTTCTGGATTCCCCTTTAAAATTCTTGCCGCTTCTTTTACTTCATCTCGTCCTTTAATATCCTCAGAACCGATGTTAAGAAGCCCAACCGTAGGATTTTCAACCCTAAGCATTGCTTGGCAATAAATTTTGCCCATCACAGCAAACCTTGCCAAATCCGCAGCATCGCTTTCGATATTTGCACCCAAATCAAGCATAACGAATCTTCCGTTTCTTGATGGCACAACCGATACGATTGCTGGTCTTGAAATGCCTGACAACATTCTTAAACTTAACTTTGACATAGCCATCAAAGCACCCGTATTGCCAGCAGAAACACAAGCATCAGCAACACCTTGCTTAACCGAGTTTATTGCAAGCCCCATGGAACTTTTACGACCACTTCTTACAGCAACAGAAGGCTTTTCATCAGATTTAACATAAGAATCTGTATGAATTATTTCTTTGACCGATTTTTTTGCATATGGATATTTCTCAAGCAAAGGTAAAATAAGGCTTTCATCACCGAAAACCTTAAAACTTACATCTTTGTGAGATTTAGCAAAAATATCAATCCCCTCAATCGTGCAATCGGGAGCATAATCGCCCCCCATCGCATCAATCGAAATAACAATTGCTTTTTTACTATCGCCTGTTATCAACTATTCTTCTTCTGTCTTTTTTGTTAAAACAGATTTTTGATTGTAATAACCACAGCTTTCGCAAACATGGTGAGGTCTTTTGATTTCACCGCAATTTGGGCATTCACTTACCATTGTTGCGCTTAAAGCGTGATGTGATCTTCTCATATTTCTGACCGATTTAGAGGTCTTTCTCTTTGGCACTGCCATTTTCTTAATTCCCTAAAAAATAAAAATTAAAATTAATAAGTTACATATATATATAAAAATATTCAAATAAGCAAGAATATTTTATTTTTTTAAATTTTTTAAGACGCTAAAAGGATTGCTTTCTTGAATTTCTTCGTCCTTAAATTCAAATGAAACCCCTTCCTTCCTTGGAAAATCAGGTATAAGAAGAGATAATTGTTCTGCTACTACCTCTGCTATATCGACCATTCCGTCTTTTACTTCTGTGACTATATCATCATCCATATCAAAGTCAAGATTGTCTTCATTTAACTTTTTTGTTGTAAAAATTTCGGAAAATTTGCCCTTGATAACCTTATCAAAATTTTCCAAAGTTATGCCACATGTCAGAGTCACTTTTGCTTCAACTTCCCCCATCAAAGTAAAATCATGTTTGTTTTCAGGCATCATTTCAAGATTAGCCCTTAAATATTCAATCTTAGGCAACTTAAACCTTATCGCAAGGCTTTCCAGCTGTTTTTTACTAGCATTAAGTTTATATTCGCAACCTTGTGGCTTTACTTGCCTTAAATCAATTACATGAGTAAATTCGTTTTTCATAAATTTTTACCTTTAAAGTTTTTTAGCTTTGATATAATATAATCATCATGAAAAAAATAACAATGATTTTATTTACAATATTTATGGCAAGCTGTGCTCAGGTCGAGATTCGTGGAAATCTCCCTGAAAAGGTTGTTCTTAACGAAATTTCAATCGGAATGCATAAGTCAGAAGTTACAAAACTTATCGGCTCTCCTTCTATTGTTCCTGCTTTTTCTGATGATGTTTGGGTTTACATTGGCGGAAAACTTAACAAAAAGGCTTTCTTTGATGCAAAAGAAGAACAAAGACAAGCTGTTTATATAAAATTCAACTATTTCGGACGAGTCCAAGATATCGAGGTAAAAGAAATTTCAGACGGAATGAATGTCGCATTTTCAAAGGATAAAACCAAAAGTTTGGGACAAAATTACGGAATCATAAAACAATTAATCGGAAATATCGGAAGATTTAATCCTGATTTAAAATAATTCTTTTAAATTTCCAATATTTTTGCATTTCTTAAAATTTCATTAGCATTTTCAGTATAGCTTCCATCTTCGTTATGAAGAATTAAACCTTTTGCAATTGAAAAAGGTTCTTTGCTTTCTTTTCTTGCTTTTACAATTGCTCTTTTACAAATGTCATTTTCCTTTGAATATAAAGGAAAAAGCCTTATCGCACCGCATTTTTCATTTAATATGCTAATAACCTCTGGGATTCTTACAATATCGATAATGATGGAAATAAATCCACGATAACAAACCCGCCTTACACAAAAATTAAGCCATTCTTGTAAAGAAATATCCCGTTCATGATGGGCAAGTTTTTTTGTATCGCCTTTGCTTAGCGTTCCTTCTTTGAAATAAGGTGGATTCGTAACCACAAAATCAAACGATTCGTTTTTCAAAGGATTCGTCTTAATATCAAAATTTAAAAAATTAACATCAAGCCCGTTTATTTTGGCACTTTTTTTAGCATTTTCAATTTCTTGTTCATTAATGTCGATTCCAAAAACCTCACAATCGTTATTATGATATTTTGCAATAATTGAAATTGCACCGTTTCCACAACCTACATCTAAAATCTTTGAACCAGACTTAGCCTTAACCGAACTGCCGAGCAAAACCGCATCAGAAGTAGCTTTATAAGAAGGTTGAAATAATTTTATTTTACCTTGAAAAAAATCGTCTATATTATTATCCATATTAGTCATGAGTTTAATTATATAACGGAAGAAAAAGAAATTGTTAAGTATCATTTTAAAAAATCCACAAATGTCTGAAAATGTTGGCGCTGTTGCACGGGCTATGAAAAATTGTTGTTTGACTGATTTAAGGGTGGTTGCACCTAAATGCGAAATTACAAACGATAAAGCAAGAGCTTCTTCTTCTGGGTCTGAGGATATTTTATTAAATGCAAAAATTTTCAAAACCTTAGAAGAAGCAACCAGCGACCTTAACACCGTCTTTGCCACCACCGCAAGAGACAGAAGTATGGAAAAACCTTTATACCTTCCTCATGAGGCTATGGAAAAATTAACTGAAAACTCTGGTGTAATTTTTGGTTGTGAGAGAACAGGGCTTACCAATGATGATTTGATGCTTGCCGATGCTATTATTAACATTCCATTGAACCCAAATCATTCTTCGTTAAATCTCGCTCAGGCGGTTTTAATTGTTTCTTATGAACATTTTAAGCTTGGAGTAAAGCCTCATGACAATTCAAAAGAGCTTGCAACGAAATCTGAACTTGCCCATTTTTTCAAAAATTTAGAAGAAAAATTAGATACCAAAGAATATTTCAAAATCGAAGAAAAAAGACCAAGAATGTTAAGAAACTTGCAAAATATCTTTAATCGTTCTATGCTTACATCACAAGAGATAAGAACCTTGCACGGGGTTATAAATCATCTTTCAAAAGATTAGGTTTAAGGTATTTTTATGAAAAAATTTTTATTTGTTTTAGCTTTTTTACTTCTATCAAGCTCTTATGCTTTTTGCCAAGGCATGAAAGAAGACAGAGTTAGAAAAAATGATTATTTTGATCTTGAAATATATCTTGAATCGCTTTGGACCAATGTTTCAAACCGCGATTCAACCTTTCCTCAAACAACCTTAATAACCGTTACTCTTATTCCTGTTCGCGGGGCGTATTTTGAAATTTGTAAAAATACTCCTTATATAATTGACGCACTTATCATTGAACTTAATAAAAATCCCCCAACCCAAGCTCAACTTGAAACCGTCGAAAGAGCGGAACTTAGCACCCATCTTACAAAGGTTGCAAAAAATGTTCTTAAAAATCCTGATAAGCTTTTTTCGGTGGAAGTAATGCTTGGCGTTAAGCGAGGTCTCCAAACTTTTCAACGAAGAGAAACCCGTTCTTGTTCAAGCGGAAGAATTAACGAGCCTTAAAAACCATGCAAACAAAAGATTTTTATACTGTAACCGAAATATCTTCTGCTATTGCTTTGCTTTTTTCCGAAAATTTCAGCGGACTTATCAAAGTAAAAGGAGAAATTTCAGGACTTAACGCTTCCCCTTCGAACCATTGGTATTTTTCGATAAAAGACAATGATACTTTATTAAATGGAGTTTGTTGGAAATTCCGTACTTCAAGTCTTAAATTCGTGCCTAAAAACGGTGATGAAGTTTTTTGTTATGGCAAACTTAAAACTTATGCTGGGCGTTCTTCTTACCAACTGGATGTCGAAAAATTTGAACCTTTTGGTCAAGGCGACCTTGCGTTAAAATTATTAGAGCTTAAAGAAAAATTTTTAAAAGAAGGGCTTTTTAACGAAGCTCATAAGAAAAAACTTCCCTTTTTACCAAAAAAGATTGGGGTTATTACCTCACCTACTGGTGCGGTTTTTCATGACATTCTTAAAACTTTGGAAGCTATTTATCCTTCCCATGTCGTGCTTTACCCTGTCCCTGTTCAAGGAGTTGGAGCGGGCGAAAAAATTGCAAAGGCGATTAAAGATTTCAATGAAATGAACAATGTTGATGTCATAATCGTGGCAAGAGGTGGTGGCTCATTAGAAGATTTATGGGAATTTAACAGCGAAGTTGTTGTTCGTGCTGTTTTTGATTCAAAAATTCCTGTTGTTTCTGGGGTTGGACATGAAACCGATACAACTTTGATTGATTATGTCGCTGATGAAAGAGCTTTAACCCCTACTAAGGCGGCTATGGCTGTGGTTCCAAACATTGTTAATCTAAGAAATAATATAAATTCTTTGTCCATAAGGCTTAACAACGCCATAAATCAAATAATAAGCCACAACGAACTTAAACTTAAAGCTTTGAAAATAAATGATTTAAGTTATACCCTTGACATTAAACAACAAAAGCTTAATGATTTGTCTGATAAAATGGCTATGATTATGAAACAAAGGCTTGAACTTGCCAATAACCGTATAAAAAATACTGACGGTAAGTTGGAATTCATGATAAATCACAGTTTTCAAAAAAATAAGGATAAACTTAAAAGATTGTCAGAGCTTTTGGAAAGTTACTCATATAAAAATGTCTTAACCCGCGGTTTTGTTATGATAAAAGATGAAAATGAAAATCCGCTGACTTCAATTAAACAAATAAACAAGGATGATAAAATTGCAATACATTTCAAAGATGGTAAAGCTATCGCTGATATTAGCTCTGTTATTTCTGGCTAGTAATTCTTATGCCTGCCCTTTTAAACTTGATAGAGAACTTTATCAAGGTGGGATTGCATATGGCAAAATTGATGAAGGTTACGATTTATTTTTGGACAAGAAAAAAATTCCAACCAAAAACGGTAATTTTATCATCGGAATTCATCGCGACCGCAAAGTAAATGCTTTGTTTAAAGCCTTTGATAACAAAACAAAAAAGCAAATTAATTGTGAAATTGAAGTTAAAAAATTCAAGTGGAAAATCGATTATGTAAATGGGGTTGAAGGCGAAAAAGTAACTCCTCCTAAATCATATTTTGACAGAATTCAAAAAGAACAAAATTTAATGGTAAATGCAAGGAAAGCTTTATTAACCAACCATTTTCCAACCTCTTTTATAATGCCTGTGCATGGCCGTATTTCAAGCCCCTTTGGTGGGCAAAGAGTTTTTAACGGACAACCTCGCTCCCCTCACAGCGGAATTGATATAGCCGCAAAACAAGGAACACCTATAAAAGCGATTGAAGATGGTAAAGTTATGCTTGCTTATGACGAAATGTTTTTTTCAGGCAAAATTATCGTAATTGACCACGGTTTTTATGTTAATTCCACCTATGCTCATTTAAGCAAAATAAATGTCAAAAAAGGCGACACAGTAAAAAAAGGCGACATTATTGGTGAAGTTGGCTCTACGGGTCGTTCAACTGGGCCTCATTTACACATTACAATTAATATTTTTGGAGTTAATGTCGACCCATTGAAAGTTTTAAAAGATTAAATTTCTGATAAAGTTTCAAGCATTTTTGCGGTCATCAAAACACTGTCTTTGATACTTGTTGCTGTGTTTTTGTCTGAATTATTCTCAATTTGAATTTTTGCAATCATTTCTTGCAATATTTCTTGTTGCTCTTCTTTTTTCTCACTGAAACCTTCGATAAAATTCTTATATGCCACCGCCCTTGTTTTATAAGACAAGCCTAAGCTTTCGGTTATATTAAGATAATCTGAAACACCACTCATTTTCACCCTACTTTAAGCCATTTGAAGAAGACTTGAAACCACATCATCACTTAATGAATTACCCTTTAACACATTTTCTTTTTGTTCTTTTTTGATTTCGTTTCTTACAATTTCTTCAATTCTTTTTTTAAGCTCATCCATAACGAGTTTTTCTTGCCTTATCCTTTCTTCCGAAGGCATTTTTGCCAAACTTTCCTTTGTAACTCCCATTTCTCCCATAATTTGTTCAGCAATTTTCTTTTTTAAATTTTTAAGTTGCCAAGACCAATAACCTTCCGCTCCTTTTGAAGTTATTTCTTTTAATGTATCATAGGAATCTTTGACATCTTCAAAAATTTCATTAAATTCTTTGTCAATTTGATTGGCATACGAGTCTTGAATAAAGTTTGAACTTGAACTCGCCGGAGAATTATCTTTGTTAAAAACCCCATAATTAGTCAAAGTTTTAGAAGATGAAACAGAAGATATCAACATGTTAAACCTCACTTATTAATATTTTAAACCGCAAATAATAAAGTCGAAATAACCTTATTACTTAACATCTCTCCTCTTAAAAAACCTACATTATTAACAGAATTAACATCACTTTTTATAAAACTTTTCATTCTTGATTGAATTTCTTCGGAAATCTCACTTTGGAGCAACATTTTTTCCGATAAAGGCATAGAATTTAATTTTTGACTTGTAAGACCTTTTTCACCCAAGATTTCCTGGGTAAATTTTTCCTTTAACTCGGAAACTTTTGACAATGAATATTTATCAGAAACTCCATTTGCTGATGTTTCGCTACTATCTTCAAATAAGTTTATTGGCTCGATTTTATATTCTTTTGATTTAACCTTATAAGCATCTTGCATAACATTTCTTGCATTTGCTATGCTTTTCATCATGCTTGCATGGTTATTGCTTAATGAGCTAATCATGGCTTTTATCCTTTAAAATTAATAAAACTTTAAAGGTAATTATGCAATTTTCATGCCTAATACAATTTTAGTTATAAAAAAAGACTTCCTAATATTAAAGGAAGCCTTTTCTTAAATTTTGGAAATTTTAATTAAAATCCGTCTCTTTCGACTCTTTTTCTTTCCATTTTACGAGCTCTTCTTTGTGATTCAGCTTGTTCACGGACTCTTTTTTCGGAAGGCTTTTCGAAGTTACGACGCAACTTAATTTCACGAAGAACACCTTCGCGTTGCAATTTTTTCTTTAAAACTCTTAATGCTTGTTCAACATTATTGTCTCTAACAACTACTTGTACCAATTATCTCCCCTCCTTCCTAAATTTTCTCTAATGATTTTCTATGCTTTCAAAGTATACCCTTTTACTATAAATAGCAACCTTTTAATTTAAAACCTTTGTTGAGCTTGTTTTTTTCTAAGTTCTGGGTATAAATCTTGTGCCTCAACTCTATAAATGATGCTTTCTTTTTCTTTTTTCAAGCCACCTTCGGTAAAATTCGCATAAAAATTGTTATCCATCGCGCCATTTTTTACCGCAGAATATCTTAAAAACTCAAAAACTTCTTCTCTTCCTCTTGCACAAGCCCCTTGTTTAGAAATGGTATAAGCAACCTCGGTCGACTCTCTTTCAACTTGTTCTTTTCTTGCACCAATGTCTTCCATAAAAGCGACCAAGCCTCTGTCAAATTCCTTTGGCTCTTTGATATCAGAAGTCAAACCTTTTTCATTAAAATTAAACTCATCTTGGAATTTTTTTGCCAATTCCATACTTTGTTCATGAGTCGAATGGATTGCCACTTTTATTAAATTATTTGCTCTTTTTTTATCATTTGAAATGAAATTATTTTCAAATTCATCGACACTTAAAATTTCCGAAGGCTTGTCTTTCTCACCCTTTAACAAATAAGCCCCCTCTTTGCCAATTTTTTTAACTTCACCATTTTTAAATTTAAACTCGGTATCAGGAAGAATAAAAGAAGCCTTATCTTTGTTTTTCTTTCATCAAGCACCGCAAATTCTCGTTTATTCCGATTTATTGGGATTAATTTTTCGTCCTCACCCAAAGATTTTATCATCAAGCCTTTACCATTTCGTTCAAAAAAAGAAGTCAAAATTTGAACTTGGTTAGGGGTTACAATATCATAAGGAGGATATTTTGTTATGCTTGAAATAAAGCTTTTTAACGCATTTTCACGAGTTTTATCAAGATTATATATGGCAATTTTACCCTTGCCATCATTTGAAATTGTTTGAAGCTTTCCTGTTTTTGGATTTTTAAAATTTATATCCACCTTATCCTTGCCACGATTAAAACCTTTTAAATCGATTAAGAATATTTTTTCAATAGGGTTTATTGGAGTAAAACGATCAACATCTTTTTCATTTACAACATGCATAAAATTTGCCTTTTTTCATGATAAAATTTTTATTTAAAACATTATATCACAAATTTTTGACAAAAACCATACTTCTATTGATATTTGCAATATCTTTGCTTATTTTCACCAATGAAAGTCCTTTATTTTTCATGATTTTTTCAACATCCATTTCTTGGTTTTGTCCGATTTCCAAAATTAAATAACCACCGTTTTTGATGATTTTTTCATTAAAATTTTGATAAAAATCCAAACCACTTGCACCTCCATCAAGAGCAAGTGATGGGTCGTACTTCGTTTCTTTATCCAAAAATGCCATTTCTTCGCTCCTTAAATACGGAGGGTTAAAAAGGCATAAATCAAAACCAAAATCATGGAAATAATTCATATCCATATTTATAAAATCGCAACGGTTTTGAAGTCCCAAATTATCAGCATTTTGTTTTGAAACCAAAATTGCCTTATCCGAAATATCAAGCAAAGTTAAATTGGAATTTGGATATTCAAAACAAAAAGAAAGCCCAAGACAACCCGTCCCAGAACAAACATCAATGACTTTTAAATCTTTGTTTTTATCCTTGAATATTTCAAAAGCATCATATAACAAAACTTCGCTATCGGCTCTTGGGTCCAGCGTATCTTTGGTGGTTATAAATTCGTGTTTATAAAACCCCTTTGAACCAAGTATCTTTGCCAAAGGTTCAAAATTAAGCCTTCTTTTTAAATTTTCATCTAAAAGGGAAGGCTTAGAATATTTTACCAACCATCTTGCTTCAAGCTCTGGATTATCAATTCCCTCCTCTTTTAAAGCCCTAGCTAAGTTCTGATAATTTTTTGAGTTGATCATCTTCGATTAATGCCGAAATAATTTCATCAAGACCCGCACCTTCCATAACTTCGTCAATTTTATACAAAGTAAGATTGATGCGATGATCGGTAACTCTTCCTTGTGGAAAATTATATGTTCTTATTCTTTCCGACCTATCGCCTGAACCAACTTGTTCCTTACGGTTAGAAGACATTTCATTTTCGATTCTTTGTCTTTCGGCATCGTAAATATAAGCCCTTAACCTTGCCATTGCTTTGTCACGGTTTTTAAACTGAGAGCGTTCTTCTTGGCATTCCACAACAACCCCTGTTGGAATATGAGTAAGACGCACAGCACTGTCTGTTTTGTTAACATGCTGACCACCTGCACCTGATGCTCTGAAAGTATCCATTTTGATATCAGCTTCATTAATTTTAACATCAACTTCTTCTGCTTCTGGCAAAACCGCAACCGTTGCTGCTGAAGTATGAACTCTTCCTGAGGCTTCGGTGTCTGGAACTCTTTGAACTCGATGAGCTCCTGATTCAAATTTTAACTTTGAAAACACATCTTTCCCAGATATAGAAGCAGCCGCCTCTTTATATCCGCCAATACCAGTTTCATTAAGGTTCAAAATTTCGAATTTCCAACCTCTTGAATTTGCATATTTTTCATACATTCTGAATAAATTTGCCGCAAACAAGGCCGCTTCTTCACCGCCTGTTCCTGCTCTTACTTCTAATATAGCATTTTTGGCATCAGCTTCGTCTTTTGGAATAAGGAGAATTTTGATTTTCTTTTCCGCTTCTGGTAATTCTTCTTTTAAAGAATAATATTCTTCTTCGCCCATTTTTCTCATCTCGCTATCCATAGAAGCATCTTCCATAATAGCCTTAGCCTCAGCCATATTTTTCTTTAACTCTTTATAAGCTTGAATGGTTTCCACCATCTCGTCAAGAGATGCCATTTCCTTGCTTAACCTTACGAATTCTTGACCATCAACATTGCCAGTTGAAAGAAGAGCTTTAAGCTCGTCATGTCTTGATACAATTGTTTCTAATTTTTCATCAAAATTCATATATTAAATTTCCTTTGATATTTCTTTTATACTTACTTCTTTTTGGTTTCCGCTGTCTAAATCCTTGATTACGACATTGCCACGATCAAATTCGTCTCCACCAACGACAATCGCCTTAAAAGCGTTTGCCTTATTTGCTTTTTTAAATCTTTTACCAACATTACCGTTAAAAGCCATGTCAACGAAAACACCCTCGGCTCTTAAATCATCAGCGATTTTCAAAGCTTGATATTTGTATTCGTCATTCAAAGGAATAACCGCAACCGGTCTTTGTTTATTTGGAGTTTCCTTTAACAACAAAGCAAGTCTGTCCACTCCTGATGCAAAACCAACCCCAGTAATTTTTGGTCCGCCAAGCTCGCTTACCAAATCATCATAACGACCCCCTGCCAAAACTGTGCCTTGGGAACCAAGTTCGTCAGTGATAAATTCGAAAACCGTATGGCGGTAATAATCAAGCCCACGAACCAATTTTGAATTGACTTTATATTCGATTTCAAGAGCGTCCAAACCTTTTAAAACTTCGTCAAAAAAGTTCTTTGAAAATTCGTTCAAATAATCATTCATTTTAGGAGCATTTTCACAAATAACCTTATCACATTCTTCTTTTGAATCAAGGATTCTTAAAGGGTTTGTGTGAAGTCTCCTTTTCGAATCTTCTGATAAATTTTCTTCATAACCTTTGAAATATTCAAGCAAGGCTTTTTTATATTCTTCACGGCTTTCAACATCGCCCAAAGAATTGATTTCAAGAGTGATTTTTCCCTTAACTCCAACCTTTTTAAGAAAAGAATTAGCCAAAGCAATAACTTCGACATCCGCGTTTGGAGTATCAACCCCAAAAAGCTCTACACCTGCTTGATAAAATTGTCTGTATCTTCCTTTTTGAGGCCTTTCATATCGAAACATTGGGCCGATATAATAAACTTTCAAAGGTAAATCTTGTGCCAAACCGTTTGAAACCAAAGCTCTTGCTGCGCCTGCTGTTCCTTCTGGTCTTAAAGTTATGCTTTCACCACCTCTGTCGTTAAAGGTATACATTTCTTTTGATACAACATCGGTTACTTCGCCCATACCTCTGGCAAAAACTTCGGTAAATTCGAAAATAGGAGTAATAATTTCGCCATATCCGTAACAATGAGCAACATGATGCATTCCATCTGTTACAAATTTTTGTGCCAGAATTTCATCACCATATAAATCTCTTGTGCCTCGTGCAGGCTGATACGCTTTCATTTATTTTCTCCTTAAAAAACTTATTTTTTATCAATCGCTGAGGCTTGTTCATAAGCAAGCTCAACAACTTTTTCAATTACATCTTCACTTTTTACAAAACCAACTTGCTTGCCTTTTACATAAAGCATATGGTTGTTTGCTCCACCACCCGCAACCCCGATATCAGCGTGAAGAGCTTCACCAGGTCCGTTAACCACACAACCCATAATTGCAATAGTCAAAGGTGCGGTTATTTTTGACAATCTTTCTTCCAAAGTCGCCACAATATCAATCACATTATAACTTGTTCTTGCACAAGTTGGGCATGAGATGAGTCTTATGCCTCTGTGTCTTATATCCAAGGTTTTCAAAATTTCAAAACCAGCTTTTACTTCGTGAATAATGTCGGCTGTTAATGAAACTCTTAAAGTATCGCCTATACCTTCGGCAAGCAAGGAACCAATTCCAAAAGCAGATTTGATTAAACCAGAATGGAAACTTCCTGTTTCGGTAATACCAAGGTGTAAAGGATAATCGCAAGCCTTTGACAATTTACGATAAGCGTCCATAGTCATCAAAGTATTGGACGATTTAACCGAAATCTTAAAATTGGTAAAATCCTCATCTTCAAGCATTTTAGCCTGCATCAAAGCACTTTCAACCATCGCATCAGAACAAGGTTCACCATATTTTTCAAGCAACCCTTTTTCCAAAGAACCGCCATTAACACCGATACGAATTGAGCAATTATTATCTTTTGCAGCCCTTACAACTTCCTTAACCCCTTCGATTGAACCAATATTACCTGGATTAATTCTTAAACATGTTGCTCCTGCTTTTGCTGCCTCAATCCCTCTTTTATAATGGAAATGGATGTCCGCAATAATTGGAACCTTAACATTTTTAATAATTTCAGGCAAAGCCAAAGTCGAAGCTTCATCAGGGCAAGATATTCTCATGATATCCACACCTGCTTCTTCTGCTTTTCTTATTTGCTCGATAGTAGCCTTAACATCAGCAGTTTTAGTGTTAGTCATAGATTGCACAGAAATTTGTGCACCATCGCCCACCGCGACATGCCCCACATAAACTCTTTTTGTTTTTCTTCTTACGATATTATTTATAAAAACTTTATCCATGATAAATTAAAGTCCTTTTTTCTCAATTAAAGAGGAAGCATCCAAAATAACTCCTCTTTTAACTTCGCTTAAAACCCCAGCTTTATTAATGAGCTTGCCATCGACATAAATTTCAATACCACCAGCATTTCCAGTATCCATAATCACTGCCTCATCATTCGAAGAATAAGGAATTTCATATGATTCGTTCTTTTTAAGCATACCGCTAAACAAAGTTTCACGACCTCTGCTTAATTTCATCCAAGCATCGTCCACAGATTTCAAAGAAATTCTTCCTTTTTTATTTACTTCTTTTTCATCCTTTTTAGGAGTAGTAGAAACATCTGGTATTGTAGTTTCTGACAAAACATTCTGCAAATCCACCTTTTCCAAAGATTCGAGCAACAAAGAATCAGCTAAATCATGAGTTTCTGTATTTGTATTTTCTTGTTTATTTTCCTCAACTGTCTCGACTATTTCTTCGGCATAAGAAGGAGTTTCATCGCTTTTGTCCTTTATTGTAAAGGTATACCAAACACAGTAAGCAACAACAAGCACAACCAAAGAAATAAGCAACATACCAAATTTAGGCATCATAGAACCCATACCAAGTTCTTCCATTTCTCTTTTCTTATGATTTAAATAACTTTTAGAAGAAATTTCCTTTTTATAAAGACTTAACATCTCACTTTCATCAAGTCCAAGCATAACCGAATATGATTTAACAAACCCAAGAGCATAAGCCTCGCCAGGCAATCCTCCGTACACATTTGATTCAATCAATTCAATATAGGATTGTTTGATGCAAAGCCTTTTTGCGACTTCTTCTGATGAAAGACCTTTTTTTGTCCTTACCTTTTTAAGCATATCGCCGACAAGATATTCCTTATCAGCTTCTGCTATTTCAAAATTTTCTTGCTTTAAACTGCCAACAGATTCCAAAGAATCCTTTTTGTTAAAATTCTCAACCACGAATAATTCTCTTAATTTATAAAGTTAAAATGTATATTGATTCTTAATAAATACTATAAAATAATAATCCAATCAAGAATAGACTTTTTAAATTCTATATCAATAAAAATATTTTTTAATTTATGATTTTTATTGAAATTAAATTTTTTAAATAGTATTTTAAAGTACTGTGAATTTTATGTATTGTAAGCTTTAAAAGGGTAAATAAATTGGCGTTAATTGTACAAAAATATGGCGGTACTTCTGTTGCTGATGTCGACAGAATTAAAATCGTCGCAAACAAAGTCAAAAATGAAATTGAAAAAGGAAATCAAGTTGTTGTAATCCTTTCGGCTATGTCTGGGGTTACTAATTCTTTGGTTAAATTTTGCAATGACATAACAACTTTTTATGACAATCGCGAATATGATGCGGTTGTTGCAACTGGCGAACAAGTAACCATTGGATTACTTGCTATTGCTTTGCAAAATATGGGAATAAAGGCAAGATCTTATGCTGGCTGGCAAGTTCCTATTATCACTGACAATGCTTTTGGTAAGGCAAGAATTAAAGAAATTAAGCCTGATAATCTTTTAAAATCTCTTGAAAATGGCGAAGTTCCTATTATCGCTGGATTCCAAGGAATTGAAATCGAAAGCGGTCGTGTTGCAACGCTTGGTCGTGGTGGTTCTGACACTTCTGCGGTTGCGGTTGCTGCTGCTATTAATGCTGATTGTTGCGATATCTTTACCGATGTTGAAGGTGTTTATACAACCGACCCAAGAATTGTTAAAGTTGCAAAAAAACTTGAAAAAATAACCTTTGAAGAAATACTTGAAATGGCTTCTCTTGGTGCAAAAGTTTTACAAACTCGTTCGGTCGAGCTTGCAATGAAATATAAAGTAAAATTAAGAGTGTTATCAAGTTTTGTTGACGCTCCTGGAACATTAATTTGTAGCGAGGATGAAATCGTGGAAAAAGAAGTTATAAGTGGTATAACATACAATAAAGATGAAGCAAAATTTACATTAGTTAATATTGACGATGTACCTGGTGTTTCTGCTAACATATTCAAAGTTATGTCAAATGCTGGCATTAATGTTGATATGATTGTTCAAAGCGTATCAAGTGGAACAAAAACAAATATGACATTTACTGTTCCTGACAGTGAATTTGAAAAAGCTAAAAAAGCAATTGAAGCAAACAAAGATCTTTTAAATTACGAAAGCTTCTTGTTTGACAGAAAAGTTGTAAAAGTATCAATCGTTGGTATTGGTATGAAATCTCATTCAGGTGTTGCTGAGACTATGTTCAGAGCCTTGGCTGAAAAAAACATTAACATTATGGCTATATCAACTTCGGAAATTAAGATAAGCGTTTTAATCGCTGATGAATATACCGAACTTGCTTTAAGAGTATTACATACCGCCTTTGGTTTAGATAAAGAAATATCAGAAAAAGAATAAGAAAGAAAAAAATGACACAAAAAGAAGTATTAGAAAAATTATGGAAAAGAGGTTGCGAGTTTTTAGGAACTGAAAAAGCGATTTTAGGCGGGGCTATGTCTTGGATTTCAGACAGCGATTTAGTTGCTGCTATCAGTGAAGCTGGCGGTTTCGGCGTTCTCGCTGGCGGTGCTTTGCCTCCTGAATTGTTGGACAAGTGGATTAAAGACACTCAAAGCAAAACAAAAAAGCCTTTCGGCGTTAACTTAATCACTATGCACACTGCTCTTGATACATTAATTGATGTTTGTGCCAATAACAAAGTAAGTCATGTGGTTTTTGCTGGCGGTCTTCCAAAAACTGAATCAATTGCAAAAGCAAAATCTTTGGGAATGAAGGTTATGTGCTTTGCTCCTGCTACTATCATTGGTAAAAGAATGATAAAAGCTGGTACTGATGCTTTGATTATCGAAGGTCACGAAGCTGGCGGTCATATCGGACCTGTATCAACAACAATCCTTGCCCAAGAAATTTTACCTGCACTCTCACAGCAAGTACCTGTATTTGTTGCTGGTGGTATTGGAACTGGTAAAATGATGGCATCATATCTTATGCTTGGTGCTTCTGGGGTTCAAGTTGGAACAAGATTCGTATGTACTCATGAATGTAATGCTCATGCAAAATTCAAAGAAATCTTTATCAAATCTTCTGCTCGTGATGCTATGCCAACCGTTCAAGTAGATCCAAGATTTCCTGTTATCCCTGTTCGTGCTATTACTAACGAAGGTTCAAGAAAATTCATGGAAATTCAAACCGAAATCGTTAACAAATATAAAAACGGTGAAATCGAACTTAAAGAAGGTCAATTACAAATCGAATCTTTCTGGATGGGTTCATTAAGAAGAGCTGTGGTTGAAGGTGATATCGAAACTGGTTCTTTGATGGCTGGTCAAAGCGTTGAATTTGTGAAAAAAGAAATGTCAGTAAAAGAAGTTATCGATGAATTAACCGATGATGCGATTGCTGAATTGAAATTTTACGATGGATTACTTGCTAAGTAATTAAACAAAAAAAGCAATTAAAAGTATAATCCCGTAACATAAAAGCCAAGGGATTATACTTTTTTTTAATATTATTTACCGATTTATATTGAATATACATACATGAATGTATATATTTATAAGCAAAGGATTAAATTTTAGGAAAAAGTTATGAATCAAAACATTGGAAAAATCGTTTCAATCGAAGGAAGTGGACTTGAAGTCGAATTTCAAGAAAAACTCCCAGGCGTTTATCACGCTCTTTTAACTGGGGATAAAAAAGACTTGGTTTTAGAAGTGCAAGGGCATATCGATAATAAAACTGTTCGTGCTTTGGCTCTTGGTCCTACTCGTGGGCTTTACAGAGGCATGGAAGTAATCGATACAGGTGATATGATAAAAGTTCCTGTTGGCTCTGGGATTAAGGGAAGAATGTTCAATGTCTTTGGCGATCCTATTGACAATCTTGGCGATATCGAGGCTGAAAAATATATGCCAATTCATAACAAAGCCTTACCTTTGAACAAAAGAGAAGTTAAAAGCGACATTTTCATAAGTGGTATTAAGGCGATTGACTTACTTGCACCAATGGAACGCGGTGGTAAAGCTGGACTTTTTGGTGGTGCTGGCGTTGGTAAAACAGTTTTGATTACCGAAATGATTAACAACATGGTCGGTCGTTACGAAGGTGTTAGTATTTTTTGCGGTGTTGGTGAAAGATGCCGTGAAGGTGAACAACTTTACCGTGAAATGAAAGACGCAAATGTTTTGGATAAAACCGTTATGTTATTCGGTCAAATGAATGAAAGTTCAGGAGTTCGTTTCCGTGTTGCTCATGCTGCTTTAACCGTTGCCGAACATTTCAGAGACGAAAAAAAGCAAGATGTTTTATTACTTGTCGATAATATTTTCCGTTTCGTTCAAGCAGGTTCGGAAGTATCCGTTTTGATGGGGCAAATGCCTTCTCGTGTGGGATATCAACCATCACTTGGAACTGATATTGCTTCATTACAAGAAAGAATTTCCTCCACCGAAAGCGGTGCGATTACTTCTATCCAAGCGGTTTATGTTCCTGCTGATGACTTTACGGACCCATCTGCATCTCATACTTTTGCTCACTTATCCTCAACTATTGTGCTTTCTCGTGCAAGAGTTTCCCAAGGTTTATATCCAGCGGTGGACCCACTTGCTTCGGCTTCAAATATGTTGACCCCTTTGGTCGTTGGCGAAAGACATTATAAGGTCGCAACCGAAGTTAAGAAAACCTTGGCTGAATACGAAGATTTAAAAGACATTATCGCAATGCTTGGTTTTGACGAATTACCTGAAAAAGACCAACAAACCGTATTAATTGCAAGAAGATTGGAAAGATTTTTAACTCAACCATTCTTTACCACAAAACATTTCACAGGAATGGACGGTAAAGCCGTTGATTTAGAAGATACTATTTTTGGTTGCGAGGCTATTTTGTCTGGCGAATACAATAAGTTTGATGAAAACTTGTTCTATATGGCTGGAAACATGGACGAAATATTCCAAAGAATGAAACAAAAAGAGGAAGCTTAAACAAAGTGAAAATAAAACTTCAAACCCCTACTGGAAACGTTTTGGATTGCGAGGCTTTGTCAGTTGATTTCGAAGCCTTAGACGGACATTTCACAATATTGCCAAAACATGCTGATTTTGTAAGCGTTATTGCAACTGGGATTATTTTAATTAAAACCAGCGACAACAAAGAAATTTATGTCGCAACAAATTCTGGGATTTTAAGCAAAAAAGGAAGTCAGGTAAGTATTTCTGTAAGAAACGCTATTTTAAACGAAGATATTGATATTTTAACCAACATCATTGAAACCGAATTTAAAAAATTTAACGAAGAGCGAAAAGAAACAAACACAGCCATGGCAAGGCTTGAAATCGGAATTACCAGAGGGTTTATGAAGCTTAACAAAGGTGAAATTAATGTCTAATAACGAAAAAAATCACGAAAGACGATTGATAAAAAAATTAATCGTAAAGGCAAGAAAAAGAGCCGAAAGAAAAAACAATAAAATCTTCCTTAACGCTGGTATTATGGGAGTTTTTGGTTGGCATATTTGTACTCCGGTTATTTTGGCGACTATTTTAGGGCTTTGGCTTGATAAAAAATTTGATATGAACGGCTCACTTTTTATTGCTTTTTTAATCATTGGTTTTATGGTCGGTGGATATAATTCATATCGCTGGGTTAAGGAAACTTTGAAATTCAAAATAAGACAAAAAGAAGAAGATAGTGTCATTTTACAAGATGAAAAACCAATTAAAACAGGTGAGGAATAAATGGTTCAAACCATAATTACATACTTATTAATCGGTGCTTTATTAGGGGCTTTGTACTTTTACGGACTTTGGGGTTCGTTATTACTTATGCCAAAATTTCAAAATAAAAAGGCATATCTTTTGATAACTACGATTATAAGGTTTTCAATCCTTCTTACTTGTTTTTATTTCATCATAAAAACAAACAGCTTTGGTATAATGTTCACAATAATCGGTTTTGTTATTTCACGAATCTTTATAGTAAGAAATAAAGGGCTTAACGATTTCGTTAAAGGAGGTCAAAATAATGGTTGAAAATTTTGATGCGATTATAATTTTCCATATTTTTGGCTTTGGAATTAATGCGACCATTTTTTCAACATGGATTGTTATGGCAATTTTGCTTATATTGGCAAAGCTTGCAACAAAAGATTTAAGCAATTCCATCGATGGTAAAGTATCAAGACTTCAAATCGCAATGGAAGCCATTGTAAAAGGAATTAACGACCAAATTCGTGAGGCCAGCGGAACTAATCCTATGATTTTTATGCCTATGATTGGGACTTTTTTCTTATTCATTGGGGTTTCAAATTTATTAAGCATTATTCCATGGTTTATGCCTCCTACTGCGTCGCTTTCAACCACGGTTTCATATGCGATGTGTGTGGCAATTGCTATGCCATATTACGGAATTAAACATGTTGGTATCGTAAGATATTTGAAAAAATATATCGAACCAACTCCGATTATGCTTCCTTTTAACATTATTGGAGACATTGCTTCGATATTCTCGCTTGCAGTTCGTCTTTATGGAAATGTGTTAAGCGGTTGTGTGATTGGCACTATATTACTTTCTCTTGCACCATATCTTATACCTTTGCCATTGCAGATTTTAGGGCTTTTAACAGGAACAATCCAAGCCTATATCTTCTCGATGCTTGCAATTATGTATATTTCGTCGATTGGTCTTGAAGAAGAAAACAAGTTAATAAGATAATTTTTAAATTTAAGGAGAAAATAAAATGGATAATATCGGTTTAGTTGGTGCTGCTTCTGTTCTTGCTGCTGGTCTTGCGATTGGTATTGGTGGTATTGGTTCTGGGGTTGGTGAAGGCCATGCTGCTAATGCTGCATTAAAAGCGATTGCACAACAACCAGACGAAGCAGGAAACATCACAAAGACATTATTCGTATGTATGGCGATGATTGAATCTACTGCTATTTATGCTTTCGTTATCACTATGATTATTTTGTTTGCAAACCCATTTTGGGACCATGTAATCAACCTTGCAGGAAAATAATTATAAATAAAACGAATATTTTAATTTAAGGACAAATTCATAATGGGTATCGATTGGGTAACATTTAGCGCACAAATTGTTAATTTAATAGTCTTAGGATGGCTTTTAAAGCGGTTTTTATATAAACCTATATTAAATGCAATTGACGCAAGGGAAAAAGCGATAAGTTCACGAGTGAGCGAAGCAAACGACCTTGCAAAAAAGGCTGAGCAAGAAATTTCTGATTTAAGGCTTAAAAAAGACAGCTTTGAAAAGGATAAATATGCAATTTTGAGCAAAGCAAAAGAAGAAGCCGAAAATACAAAAGAAAGGCTTTTAAGAGATGCTAAAATCGATGTCGAAATCCAAAAAGAAGTTTGGTTTAACGATCTTGAAAAACAAAAACAAGCGTTTTTTGATAATGCTAATGATGCGATTATTGCAAGCTTCATAAACCTTGCAAACAAAGCTTTGACCGACCTTGCTTCCAGCAATCTTGAAACTCAAATGTTGGAAGTTTTCAAACAAAAGCTTAATAAAATTGACGCGGTTGAAAAAGAAGCTTTTGTTAAAAATGCAATCGAAGATGGCGTAATCAAAGCAGTATTTAGTTTTGATATTGACGACAAAGAAAATGTATCAAAATTTATCAAAAATTCGTTAAATCTTAAAAATGATGTCGAAATTATATTCGAAGTGGATAAAAAACTTATTTGCGGTGTTGAATTAAAGGCAAAAGAAAAATCACTTTCTTGGAGCATGAAAGAACATCTCAACAACTTTACAAAAGAACTTAAATCTGCTTTGAACGGGGAATAATCAAATGTTAGAAGAAAAAACAAAAAAGGCTTTCGAGGCTATTAACAATGCGACAAGCAAGACAACTCAAAATGTGAATGTTGTTGAAACTTCCGAAGTTGTGTCAGTCGGTGCTGGAATTGCTGAAATATCTGGTCTTATGAATGCAAGATTAGAAGAAATGCTTATTTTTAATGACAATGTAACAGGAATTGTTATGTCATTAAACCGTGACAGCGTGGGTGCAGTATTTTTGGACGACCCAACCGAAATCAAATCAGGCGACAAAGTAACAAGAACTAATCGTGTGGTTGATGTTCCTGTGGGTGAAGAACTTTTGGGTCGTGTTATAAACCCGATTGGTAAAGCTTTGGACGGACTTGGTTCTATTAACACCGCCGAAAGAAGAGGTGTTGAAAGAGAAGCATATCCAATTATGTCTCGTTCCCCAGTTGACACTCCACTTCAAACAGGTATCACAGCCGTTGACAGCTTCACTCCAATTGGAAGAGGCCAAAGAGAATTAATCGTAGGAGACAGACAAACCGGAAAAACCGCGATTGCTTTGGACACTATTATCAACCAAAAAGACAGCGGAGTAATTTCAATTTATTGTGTCATTGGGCAACGGGCTTCTGCTACTGCTAAAATCATTGCTGACCTTAAAAAACATGGTGTTATGCAAAATACGATTATCGTGGTTGCAAGCGGTGATGACCAACCTGGCATGCAATATCTTGCTCCTTATGCTGCTACTTCTATTGGTGAATATTTCATGGAAAAAGGCAAAGATGTCTTGGTCGTTTATGATGATTTGACTTGCCATGCTCGTGCATATCGTCAAATGATGTTGCTCCTTCGCCGTCCACCTGGTCGTGAAGCTTTTCCTGGCGATATTTTTTATATTCATTCAAGATTGTTGGAGCGCTCTACCCATTTAAGAGAAGAATTTGGCGGCGGTTCTTTGACTTCTTTACCAATTGTGGAAACTGAGGCTGGAAATATCTCGGCATATATTCCAACCAACATTATTTCGATTACTGATGGTCAAATTTATCTTTCCACTTCGCAATTTCAAAAAGGTATTTTGCCTGCAATTGATACTGGTAAATCCGTTTCTCGTGTTGGTGGTGATGCTCAATTACCTGCATATTCTGCTTTGGTTGGAAGACTTAAACTCTTTTATTCTCAATTCGAAGAGCTTGAAAGCTTTGCTAAATTCGGCACTCAACTTGACAAAGAAACCGAAAGAAGACTTAACCGTGGTCGTGCAATCCGTTCGGTTATGAAACAAATTCAATATCGTCCTATTCATGTGGTTGAACAAATCGCAATTTTGATGGCGACTAATAAGGGTTTGCTTGACAATCTTAACGACGAACAAAAGAAATTCGCAATCGAGAAAATCAGAGCTTCGGTTCGCACTGATTACCCTGAAATTGTTGATAAAATTTTGGACCGTAAAAAATTAAAAGACGACGACAAGGCAATATTGCTTGATGGATTTAAGAAAATGCTTAAACAAGAAGGCTTGAACTTATCTTCTGAGGAATAAAAAATGACAATTGAGGCTTTACAAAAAAGAATAAAAACCACTAACGAATTAAGAAACATCGTAGGCACGATGAAGTCTTTGTCGACGGCTAGTATTTTACAGTATGATGAAGCCTCAAAAGCTTTGAAAAAGTATAATGAAACCATTATTCATGGGCTTCAAAGTGCGGTTAAAAATGGAATTTGGAATAAGCCTTATTCTTCTAAAACTCCGATTGAAAAACAAAAAATTATCGCAATTATTATTGGTTCTGATAACGGTTTAGTGGGAAAATTTAACCGTGACATTATTTCTTGTGCCGAAAAATACTTCAAAGAAATCGGTGCGGATAAAAACAATGTTTCTTATGTCGGAATCGGTAAAAGAATTATCGGGATTTTAGAACGAAATAAATGTGAAATTGATGAAAAATATGCGGTTTCAAATTCGGTTAAAAATATATCTTTAATTGCCAATTCGGTTGTGATAAGGCTTGATGAAATTATGGCGAAAAGAAAGGCTGAAAGGGTTGTTATTTTTTATAACGAAAAGCCAAGCCGTTCTGCTCCTTTTAAAAATTCTTATAAAACTTTGCTTCCAATTGATGAGGAATTTTATCAAAATTTAAGAAAACAACCATGGAATTCAAGAGGCTTTCCTTTAATCACAATCGAAGACAACATTTTTGTTTCAAATTTAATAAAAGAGCATATAATGATGTCACTCGTTGGTGGTATTACTGATTCCTTAAAGGCTGAACATCATACAAGGCTTAATAATATGCAAGCTGCGGAAAAGAATATTGATGAAAATTTGGAAAAAATGAATCTTGAATATCAACAAATGAGGCAAGAAGCGATTACTTCCGAGCTTTTAGATGTTGTTAGTGGCTCTGAGGCTTTAAGAAATCGTCTTAAAAAAGAAAAAGAAGCAAGAAACAAAAAGAAATAAAAAATTATGTCATCTGTTGAATTAACACACATGGGATCTCAAAAAATCCCAAAATTACTTATGCAATTTGCAATCCCTATTGTCATTGGAATGCTTGCAAACGCCATGTATAACCTTGTTGACAGGGCTTTTATCGGTAATTTCATAAATAAACAAGCCTTAACCGCGGCAACCGTTTATCACCCGTATTTTATGCTTACCATTGCTTTTTCATGCATGGTGGGTTCTGGTTCTACTGCTTATGTTTCTTCGTCTTTTGGATCAAAAGATTATCCCCTTGCCCAACGAATTTTTACAAATGCAATTACCTTGGTTTTGGTTTTTATGTTACCTCTTACCTTGGTTGGAATGCTTTTTGCACCAACCATTTTAAAAGCAAGTGGGGCAAGCCATGAAATTTTACCCTTGGCATTAGAATATTTTTATGTCATGGCTTTGGGTGCTCCTTTTGGAGGGCTTGCCTTTGTTTTATCTTGCTTAATTCGAAGCGAAAACCACCCAAAATGTGCCTTAAAAGTTACTTTGGTGGGCGCTTGTTTAAATGTAGTGTTAGACGCTTTGTTCATTATTGTTTTTAAAATGGGAATTTTTGGCGCTGGTCTTGCCACCGCAATTTCTCAGGTCGTATCTCTTATTTATGCTATTTCTTTTTATTATCGCAAGGAAAGTGTACTTAAACTTAAAGGTGTTCATCTTATTCCTGAAAAAATGATTGCTAAAAAAGTCATTTCCATTGGCATAAGTTCAAGCATTGTTATTTTGTCTTTTGGACTTTTCAGCCTTTTGATGAACAAAACTCTTTACCAATATGGTGGAGACGATGCAATCGCGGTCATGGGAATTTTGATGACTTTGGATTCGTTATTATTCCTTCCAATAATTGGTATTTGTGATGGGGCTCAACCAATTTTTGGTTACAATTACGGAGCGAAAAATTTCAAAAGAATCTATGAAACTTTGAAATTTGGAACTTTGATAACCTTTCTTTACGCTTGCATAAGCTTTGTTATAGTTTTTACCCTTTCAAAATATTTAATCGCAATTTTCACAAACAGCGAAGAAATAATAAAAGAAGGTGCAAAGGCATTAAGATTTTCTTATTCAGCCGTTTTTTTTGCAGGTTTTGGAATTATAATGTCCTCACTTTTCCAAGCCTTGCAAAGAGTCAAATATTGTATTTTCTTAGGTCTTGCAAGGACCTTATTAATATTCATACCTTTGATTTATATTTTGCCTCCGTTAATGGGGCTTAACGGTGCTTGGCTTTGCCTTCCTGCTATTGATTTTTCGGGTTCTTTATTCGGCGCCATCTTTTTTTATTTCGAAAGAAAGCGCCTTAACAAAGAAGAAGAAGCCTTATCCTTGCTTCAATCTGAATCTTAATTTTATGGCTTTATAGATGCTGGAATAATCATCGGTGAAATATTTAATTTCATCATTTTGTTTCAATTCTTTAAAGCCATATTTTTCTTTGAAATTAGTCAAATCAGCCTTTGATAAAACCACCCATTTCGATGAAAATGTTTTCTGTAAACTCTCGTTTTCTCCACCTTCTGCAACCAAAGCTTTTATTCCTGTGCCTTTTATTGCCTTATCAATTACTCCTTCAAGGTCAATATAAAGATTGCTTATATGAAATAACATTAAACCATCTTCTTTTAATTTTGAAAGATATACTAAAAACGCCTCTCTGGTCAAAAGATGGGAAGGTATGGCATCAGAGCTGAATGCGTCAATTATAATTGCATCATATTTTTTATCTTGGTTAGCAAGCATTACTCTTCCATCACCAATTATTATTTTTGCATCTTTCTTACAATCCCTCATAAACGGAAAAACATTCTTTTCGGTGCTAAGCTTTACAATTTCCTCGTCAATTTCATATATATCAAGAGATTGAGTGTCCTTGAAATAACATAAAGAAGCACCAGCACCAAGCCCAATTAAAGCAAAATCCCAATTTTTATTATTAACTTCTGTTTCTTTGAAAAAAGAACCTAGGGGGCTTTCTTCGCTATAATAACCTATTTTACTTAATGGCGAATTCATATCCATAAATCCATGAAAAATATTACCATGTCTTAACATTTTAAAATAAGAATTATCGTTTTTTTCCAACAAAACTTGATATGTTCCATAAAAATTACGACCTTTAAGTTCTAATTCGTATTTGCTTTTTTTAATAAAAAGATTTGCTGAAATTAAGCAACCTGAAAATAATATAAACAAAAGAGGGATATTTTTCTTAAAAAACACAAAAGCATAGCCAAATATAAGCCAAAAAATAAAGAAATAAGCATCTAATTGATTTTCTTTGCTCACAAATCTTATCGAAACCATACAAATTAAGATTATA
>JAKJEU010000264.1 GCA_022705265.1 Pseudomonadota bacterium
TACTGATGGAAATCAGAATACTGTATCTAATGAAAATGTTGAAACAAATGCACCTGAGGAAGAAAAAGAAGGCATAAATAAAGAAGAAAAGCCTTTGGTTGAAACCAAGCTTAATTCTCTTGAAAATGCTGATGATAAAAAGATTGTTTTTGCAAATGATGAGATCGAATTGACTCAAAAAGACTTGCTTATGTACGATAATCTTGAAAAAACAAGACAAGCTTTTGATAAGTTTTCAGATGTAAGTAAAGAAGCAAGAGATAAGGTTGTAAATGATGTTTTAGAAGCTTATAACGCATTGAATGAAAGATTGCCTGTTAAGGTTTTAGACGACCTTAATGATAAAGATAATGCTTCTGATGATGCAATATTATTCCGTGAAGCTCTTGAAAAAGAAGTAAAGGGTAAAGCTTCTAAGCCAAAGAAAAAGTTGTTTGAAAATATTGCTAAGAAATTTTCTGAAAAAGCTGAGCAATTTAGGGCTCCTAAAAAAGAAAAAGAAGCAAAAGAAAGTCCTGTTGCTGAAAACAAGGTTGAACCAGAAGTTAAAACAGAAGAAAGTAAGGTCGAACAACCAATAGCCGAATCAGAAGTTAAAAATACACAAGGACAAGAAGTTAAGGAAACTGCTGAACCTCAAAATCAAGAAGAAGCTAAGAAAAAGAATATTTTTAACAAGGCTTTTGATAAGTTTAAAAGACAAGGTAGATAGTTTTTAATAATTTTTAAGATATAAAGCCTCTTTATAAAATTAAAGGGGCTTTTTTATAAAAAGGAGCAATTTATATGACCGAAAATCAATTTATTACTTTGCCATCTGGAAGACAGATTGATAAGGCATTAAGTGTCGCTTATATGAAGGAAAAATTGTTTCAAAGGAAGATTTTTTCTCTTACTGGTAAAAGAGATAAGCAAAAATATGATGAACTTGATAAGCTTAAACATAATCTAAATGAAGAGTTTGAAAAAAATGGCGAAAATTTAAGGCCTCAGATAGAAGCTTTGTCTTTGACCATAACATATGATGCAAAATCTTGGCAAAGACAGTCAATGAACGCTTTAATGTTTGATAAAAAGAATTTGATGGCTTTTATTGACGAAAAGTATGATTTTGAAAAAGAAAATGTTTCCGAAATTAAGCTTGCTTATATCGAAAATGGCAAAAAGGCAAGAAGGGAAGCTTTTGGTTCTGGTAAGAAAAGGCTTGATGAAGTTTCAGAAAAATATTTTGATGAAAATTTGATGGATGTGTTTTTAAAACTTACTGATTCACGCAATGAAGATGGAGTTGATTTTAAAAATGCTTTGAAAGAGGTTTTGTCTTCTGATTATGGCATTAATGTAAAAAGAATCGACAGGTCAAAATATAAACAAAATATATTTGAAAAGTTTACTAAATCCTTTCAAAGCGGTAAAAATTCTGTCAATAAGAATGTAAATTACCGATATGGCGATAGGTCAAGGTAAAATAGGATATTATTCGTTTTTTTATATAAATAAAGGGTT
>JAKJEU010000265.1 GCA_022705265.1 Pseudomonadota bacterium
ATGATGTTTCTTTTACTTTTGAATCTTTTGCCGATACAATTAACAAAGATTTAAACGATGTTTTGGGTAACTTTATTTCAAGATGTATGAAGATGACGATTGCTAATTTCGGTGGTGTTGTCCCTGAAACTGGCGAAGATACCGAAGAAGAAGTTAACCTTAAAAATACTTTGAATGGTTTGGTTAAAAACTTTGATAAGTATTTAAGCGAATTGCAATTAAGAAAAGCTATGGGCGAACTTCGTGCTATTTGGGTGGAAGGTAATAATTATTTTGCAAGAAACGAACCTTGGAAAGTTATTAAAGTTGATAAGGTAAGGGCGGCAACTGTGTTAAAGACTGCATTAAACCTTATCTATATCTATGCTGAACTTTCAAAATTGATAATCCCAGATAGCGCAAAAACAATTATGGAAATGTTTGGTAAAGAGCTTAATAAAGATACTTTTATCGATGAAATTAATTTTGATTTCGTAAAATCAGGTGAAAGTTTCAACTTTATCGAGGGTGTATTTACAAAAATTCCAAAAGAAAGAGTAGAAGAATTAGCCGTTAAATATAAGGCTCGTTAAATTTTAACAAAGATATAAGGATATGTTTATATGAAAAAGTTTTTGGTTTTGGTCTTGCTTGTTGCGATTGGTGGTGGAGCGTATCTTTACACTGACAAAGACATGCAGAAAAAAGCTTTGAAGGAAGTTGATGAAATAACAAAAAAGGTTGATAAAATAACCAAAAAAATTAACCAAGCTTCAAATGAGATGACGGGCAAAAAACCAGAACCAATTAAACTTAACCGCAATGTTGAAATTAATATTAAAAGAGAGGCTCCAAAGGCTGAAACCGAGGCTGTTATCAGTCTTTTAAAGGATAATGATAAGGTTTTGGAAAACGATTTAACACAAGAAGATAAAGGCGAAAATACTTTAACTTCTGAGGTTAAAAAGAGCGAGGTGGAAAACCAAGGTTATAAACCTTCTCCTTATGTTGGTTCGATTAAAGGTGTTGCAAAGGTTTCCGTAAGTCAACCAGACAGGCTTTTGATAAATGGAAAGATTGTAAGATTATATGGTATAAACATTTTAAATTATAAACTTGCCGAAGAAATTTTGGTGAAAATTGTTGAAAATCGGCTTGTTAATTGTGGAATAATAAATTATTCTCAAAACAACATACCTTATGGAGTTTGTTTTTTGGTTGATGAATATAATAATTCAAAACTTAATATCAATTATTATCTTGTCGAACAAAATTTGGCGCAATATGTTAAGTAATTAATTAAATAAAGTATATGTAAATTTGGAAAGAAGAATATGAAACATTACAAAGATATAGATCCTAAGACTAATTTTGGAAAGCTTGAAGAAGAAATTCTATCCTATTGGAGTGAAAATGATACTTTCAAGAAATCTATTAAAAACCGTGAAGAAAATGAAGAATTTGTATTTTATGATGGACCTCCGTTTGCTAATGGTCTTCCACATTACGGACATTTGTTAACAGGTT
>JAKJEU010000266.1 GCA_022705265.1 Pseudomonadota bacterium
TGCCAAGAAATAGCCTCCCCTTCTCTATCAGGGTCGGTTGCAAGATATAAAGTGTCGGCACCTTTAAGTTCTTTTACAATATCTTTTACATGTCTTTCTGATTTAGGGTCAACTTCCCAAGTCATTGAAAAATCGTTACTAACATCAACGGAACCATCTTTTGTCGGCAAGTCTCGGATATGCCCATAACTTGCAATTACCTTAAAATCCTTACCCAAATATTTATTTATAGTCTTTGCTTTTGCTGGTGATTCCACAATTAATAAATTAGTCACTTCGTACTCTTTCCTTTAATAAACTAAACAAACCTTATTGCCAACGGTCCTTATAACTTTTCCTGCAAGCTCTAATTCGACCAGAGCTATTAATACCACTTGTGCTGATTTTTGACATCCCTTGTTTCATCGACTTCTTTTTCGTCAAAGCTTACATTATTATATTGAAACTCTTCCTCATTTTCTTCTTTTATAAGCGATTCGATTTTAAAAAGCGAATTAAATTCGTTAATTATGTCAAAACCACCTCTTACCATGACCGCTCCTTGTTTGATAAGAGAGTTTGGCCCCTCGCATCTTGGGTCCAGAGGAAACCCAGGAACGGCAAACACTTCTCTTCCTTGTTCAAGTGCATATTTCGAGGTAATTAAAGAACCAGATTTTAAAGTAGCCTCAATCACCAAAACCCCCATTGAAAGCCCCGATATAATTCGGTTTCTTCTTGGAAAATTTTGTTTTTGAGGACTGGTTGATAGCGGAAATTCGGATAAAATCAATCCTTTTTCCTTAACACCTTCGTAGATTTTTCTATTTTCCAAAGGATAAACAACATCAACCCCACAACCAAGCACAGCAATAGTAGAAGCCTTGCCATTTAACGCCGACATATGAGCCGCCGCATCAATCCCCAAAGCAAGTCCAGATACAACCGTATAATCATTATCGGATAAATCTTTTGCAACTTTCTTGGTAAAGTTTATCCCATTAATTGAAGCATGCCTTGTTCCAACAATTGATATTTTTTGTTTTTGAAGCAATTCTTTATTACCAAGACAAGAAATCACAGGAGGTGCATCAGAAATTGATTTTAAAAGTTTTGGGTATTCATCTTCGCAAAGAGCAATAATATCTCCGCCAACTTTTCTCGTGTTTTCAAGCTCTTTTTCAGCCTCGCTTTGAGACGATATTTTAATTGGCTTGTTTTTGCCCCCTCTTAACGACAATTCTGGCACTATTTCGATGATTTTTTCGATACTGCCAAAATTTTTAAGCAAAGTATTAAAAGTCACAGGGCCAATATTTTCAGACCTTATAACCCTTAACCAATTTACTTTTTCTTTATCGCTAAGCTTTTTCATTATTGTCTTTTTTATCTTCTTTCTTTTTGAAATTAATTTTGCTTTCTTCGCCTTTTATAATCCTTTTGATGTTTTCTTTATGTCTTACAAACCCCATAATCGCAATTACCATATAAAATAAAGCGTGGATTTTTTGACCCTGGACACATGC
>JAKJEU010000069.1 GCA_022705265.1 Pseudomonadota bacterium
TCATTATACACATCCATTGGCTCTATATCACAAAGACCAAAGCTGTATGCTTTATTTGAAAATAAAAAAGATGTCATCAAAACTGTTATAAAAACATTTATTTTTAATAACATTTGATGAAAAAAGCTTTTATATTCTTTTACCCTTACTTTTTTTATCATCATTTAACATCTCCTAAATAAAACATTATTATTTATCTTCTTCTTTTAAGTTGTCTTTTGCGTCTTTATTATCAGATTTATCATCAGAAAGTTTTTCTTCTTTTTCTTGATTTTCTACTTCTTCCAAAGTTCTAATCTTTGGCTCTTTGCTTTCTTCGTTATTCAAAGAAGCATTTTTCTCAGATTTACTTTCAAACTTTGGCATTTTTGAATCTTTTTTAATATCTTTTAAATCATCATTTTTAACATCGACTTTTTTATTATCTTTTTCTTTTAACAAAACTTCGATTTGGTCTTTTAACTTTTCGGTTTCATTTTTAACATCTTTTGCACGAGATAAGGCCATTCTTTCTTTTTCTCTGTGTAATGAAAGTTCCCGTTCCATTTCAATTTTTTTCATTGCTAAATCATCAATAACGGTATTTTTTGCACTTCTCATATCGCCGTCATTATAATCAAGTTCGACATTTTTATTATCAACCACAAAAGAAGCAAGTTGAGCCTTTACCATATCAATTTCATCTTGAGACAAGACATCTTTTTTATCTTTTGTTCCGTTATTATCTTCTGAGCTTTTCTTAACATCATCACTTTTTTGTGATTGAGTTTTATTAGTCTCAGCATCATCATTTTCTGATGGATTGAAACGATTTTCTGCAATCCTTCTTTGATCATCTTGAACTTGCTCTTTAAGTTTTGAACCGTCCATATGAGATTTTGTTTCATCGTTTAATTCGGAACTCTTTTTCTCAGCATCATCAAGCTTTGCATTAACATCAGATTCAAACATACTTTTATCTTCACTTGAAGACACATCTTGTCCTTCATCACTATTCACAATAAGGTCTGAACCATTTTTATTATATTGTTCTTCCATTGATTGTTGTGCATCGGTAAGCTTGTTATATATATTTTTATCTCCGTCATTTTCATCATTATTGTCAAAAGGTTTTTTACCTTCTGGGGTAACTTCTAAATCATTTTTTCTTGAAAATTTTCGCCCCATAGATGAAATACCGCCACGAATTGCATTTGTCGCATCTTCAGCCTTATCAATCACAAAATGTCCCGCTTTTCTTGCACCGTCTTCAACTAAACCTTGTGGAATAGCCATAGCAACCCCAGCAGCAGTGCCTCCAACTTTTGCCATACTCTTACTTATAGTAGAATCAGCAACTCCTCCATCTGTTGCATCAGAGAAATGAGATACTATTTCTTTACCAGAACCCATTACTTTTACAGAAATAAATATCATGACAACAACTGATAAAAACGAATGTTTACTTTCTTGCCCTTCTAAACTTAGAAAATCAAATACATTCTTAGCATTAGATAAAGAGTTAACATCGCCACTTGAACTTAAAAGATAAGAACCAAGCATAGTCGCACATAGTGCAAACAAAATTGACATTACCAAAAATAAAAATACAGAATAAACAACCATATTCCATGCCTTTAATGTATATTTTTTAGTCGATGGAAAAACCCATGCAACAAGAAGTAAAGGCATAAGAGAATATACTATTGTAAGTCTAAAAATTGCATCTAAAAACTTTAACGGTATCATACAAACAAATATAGTACCCGCAACCATAAGTATTATACCATTAATAAATGGTTCAATTGATGGAAGAACACACATTAAACCATCTTCAAAAGAAAAATTAAACAACAATTTTCCGTATGCAACAACCTCCATAAAAATTCTTGCAACTGCAACCGTATTTTCCTGAACTGCTATTGCCACTTGCACAATTGGAGAGCCATCGCATGTCGCAACAGCACCAATATCAGCAGGAGGAACATCAGGAAGTTGTGTCGCAACCGAATTAACAAGTTCAGTTCCAATATTTGCAGCAGTTACAACAAAAAGCCCCACAAAATGTTCAAAAACATCCTTTGCACCCCAATTTATTAAAGCAGCAGCAACACATAATTTAAAAATACCCGTTCCTATTACCATGAAAAAATCAGCCGGAGCTTGCGCATAAAGAGCAGAAACATATTTCATAATTTGATATGCAAGCCAAAGAGCAAAACATACAGACAAAAGAGGTATTGCAAAAGGTGGATTACCATTAATTCCCGCAAGCTTTTCATAAACTTCTGTTCCAATTTGGTCCATAGATTCAAAAAGCGTTCTTAAAGGCTTGATAAACCAAAAACAATTTGGTCTTGCTGCATCCCAAGCACAACTTGAACCCCATGAACAATCTTCTGCTCTTTTTGTATATTCAGCAATAATTGCAGCAGGGTCACCAGTTGGACACTCTTCCGCAAAAGAATTGGTAATCTTTATAAAAAATACCATAAAAAAGACAAATAATGATGTAATTTTTTCGTTTATGTAATTACTTATTCTTACCATAATCTTACTCCTTATCTTCGTCTTTTGGAGGAGTGTTAAATTTTTTATCATCAAACTTTTTATTTAACATCTCTTTTTCGGCATCTTTTACCTTATCCAAAATTGGATTAGAATTATTACCCTTTAAGTTATTTTTTGTCTCATCTGTTATATCCTTTTTAACATCTTGAACCTTAGAGCTTAATTCAACATCATCCTTTGGAACTTCTTCACTTTCTTTATAAGAAGCTTTTGGAGAAGACTTATCCATATCCTCAATTTTTTCATCCGCTTTTGATGAAGTTTCATCAACTTTTTGAGTTTCATCTTTTACTTTTTCTTGTTTTACTTCTTCATCAACCCTTTGATTATTCTTGGTTTCAATATTTTGAGTCTCATCTAAATCTTCATATCTATCACGAGATTTATTTTCCTTATCCTCATTAAAGTTTTTGTTTGGTTGTTCGTTATTATTTTCAATGCGTTCATTATTTATCTTAAATTTACCCTCATTTTCAGATTTTAATGCATTATTAACATCATCCATCGCTTTTCTGTTTTCTGGTTTTACAGAAAGATCAGAAGAATCTTTATTTCGTGATTCTTTGAATTTATTAATAGCGCTTCCTGCTTTTCCTTTAAGATAACGACCGCCTTCTTTTACTTTATCCTTTACTTTGTCTTTTACCTTTTCTTTTACACTTCCTGCGATTGTGCCGCCAAACAATGTAGCGACTCCAATAGCTTTACCGCCAACCTGAGTTACCATTTTTGATAAACCATCGCCGATATTTGTACTTGAAGAAACACTAACAAAGCTTGATGCAAGTTGTGGTGCAATAACCAAGAATTTAACCGAACCCACCATTAAAAGAATCATAAGCAATAATTGATTAAAACCACCTTTGCTTATATCCACGGCTTCGACCAAATCTCTGTCAGTTATACATCCGATTGTGTTTCCAAATGTCATATCAATTGCCTTGACATTAACGACTGTTACAACACCTAATATCAAAATCAAAATCATACCATGCATAAATATATCAAAAGCTTTGGTAGAATATTTTCTTGTTGACGGAAAAACCCAACAAACCAAAAAGATTGGCATTAAACAAAATACCAAGCCTATCCTTAAAATCACATCGATATATTTTAAAGGAATAATTATCGCCAAAACCCCTGCAAAAGCTATCATCAAAAGCCCTGTTAACAAAACCGAAGGATCCGGTATAATACAAAGGATTCGACCACTTACAAAAGACCATCTTAACGCAGAAATACCATCAGATATAATTAACATGAGTCGAGTATTCATCATAACAAGACCTTTTAACAAATCATCAGAAACCTCAGCCATAACATTTTTATCCGCCATTTCCCCAGACAATGTAGGAACCATTGCATTTTTCTTTGCAATTAAATCATAATCTTTAAAATAGCCGTCCAATCCTTTTGCTGGTGGCGATGCAACCTTTTTATCACCACAATAAAATTCCGTAGAACCGCTTGGTACCTCTGTTGATTTTACTATCAATTGTGATGCCAAGGAAAACGCTTGGGACACAGGTATAAAGAAATAATCAAAAATTCCCGCCTTAAATGCAGAAATTAAAGCAACCGCTATAATTGCTCTGAAAAAAACTTTACCAATATCCGTAAGATATGTATAAGGATCAACCGAACGAAGAGAACCAACAACCTTCATAAGTCTTACCGCTAACCAAATAGCAAAAAATATCGCTAATAATGATTTTGAATATGATGCCAAAGCTTCACTTGACTTTGCTGATATTGCGGTAATTCCAAAAAGCAATGATTTAAAAGCATTTTCATACCAAACTTTTTCAACCATCTTTTCTCTTGGACCAGGAGTGAAATTAACCTCGTTTAAATATACCGTATCAGTATCACCAACAATACAAGAAACCATGTTTGCAATAAAATCAACAATTGCCTTAACTGCTTTTACAACTGCCTTTCCTATTTTTTTAAAAAAACCATCCTTATCCGCACCGCCAGCTTCCTCGATATGACAGACATTAGAGCAATATCTTTGAACCATTTGTTGATACAAATCTTTTGATGTTGCATCCTCTTTACCATAATAAGAGCCACAAGTTTCAAAAGTATTAGTCCCAATATTATTAGCACCAGCTTCACAATTCTTTTTTACCGTCGCATCGGAAACATCTTTACATTGTTCCGTTAATGCGCTCGCCGCCCTTTTAGTCGCCTCGGGATCATCGGCCATAACCTCGGACACGGATTTGCACATAGTATCAAATTCCGAAGAAGAAAAAGAGCCATCATCACCTTTTTCACATGAAAGAGAGCTTTCACAAATACCTGGACCATCCTCTGCATATGCAAGGCCAGACCAACTTAAAAACATCAATACAAATAACACTCTCTTAATAATATGCATTTTTCCCCTCTTTGCAAATGACAAAGGTTTTGACACTTATCATTATAAATCTAGCACAAATAATCTTTTTTTTTTATTACAGTTTTTTGTATTTTTTGTTTTTTGTTATATTTTTTAAATAAATAATATATAATCGGATAAAAATTGATGAAAATATATTAAAGCAGGTAGAAAATGAATATTTCAGATTATGCAAAAATTAAATTCGAAAAAGAAATTGACGACAATGAAATTGCTGATGAAATTAAAAAGGCTTTTTTCAGTTATTGCTCAATGAATGCACCAGAAGAATTTCAAGAATATCATGAAAAGCTTGGCTATTGTTATATTTTCACAAGAACTTTGGCCGAATTTTTATATCAAAATGACTTTAATTCACCTGTTTTCTCGCTCGAAGCTTCGGATTTAGATGAAGGGATTGATGAACAAATTATCGACATAATGTGCCAAGACATGGACGATTTTTGCACAAGTTGGACAAATGACGACATTGCCGAAAGCAATATGAAAGCCATTCCTCTTCTTAAAAAAGCTTTTCCAAATGCTCCTTTGATAACAAATATTTTGGGTATTGCTGTTGGGCTTCCGGATGATGATCCTGATATCGAGACTCCGAAAAAAGAAGACAATATGGATGCTTATGAAAAGCGACTTATTGATGAAATTGAGGAAAGTAACCGTAAAATAAGAGAAAATCGAATCAAACAAGCTATTGTTATGCAAGCATATATAAAAGAAGTCAAAAAGAAAAAATTTCCAATTGACGAAAAAATGTTGATTTTAAATTATTTTAAAGAGGCAACAAGAAATCCAAAAATAGCATGGGAAAATTTTATTACATCTCCTGCCTTTTTTTCACCTATACAAATTGAAAAATTAATAGCAAAAGGAATAAAAGAAAAAGATATTCCCGAAGCAGCAAAAAAAGCCAACAAAGAAATTGGCGATTTTCTTAAAACTATGAAATTTTAATATTACATTTTTATTAAAAATAGACAAAAATATTTCTTTTTTTAAAAAAAATGTATATAATTTAATTAACAAGTCTATAATTTGAAAGGATTAAAACAAATGAGTAACGAAAATGACAAAAGATATGCGTCTTTAAATGCTCATGACAATCACGACCAATATAAGGATTCATCAAATAACCCAATTAAAGATGGGGATACTTTTGATGATTATGATCGCGAACAACTTTCAAAAGACTCCAATGGTGATATAGAGGCAATGAATAAAGCTTCAAAGAAAGAATTTGAATTTTCTGGCAAAAAAAATGAATCCGTTAATAAGGTTCAACCTCAACTTGACAAAGAAACAATAAAAAAATGTGATAGAAAAGTTTTTAATGGATTTGAAAAACAATTAAAAGAAGAATATATAAGATCTCTTTGCGAAATCCTCGGATATGAAGGTAACAATAAAGAGGCTTTTGGAAAGCTTTATGATGATTTATTAAAGCTTAAAAAAGAAGGTGACCAAACAATTGGAAAAAAATTAAATAAGGCTGGGTTTAATCAAGAACAAAGAACCGAAGTTTATGCTTGTATCCAATTATATAAAAAAGACAAAGAAAACAGCTTACTTTCTGTTATAAAAAAGGATTCTTTTAATAATAAAAAAGAAACAAATTCTAATGAAGAAAAAAAACCTAATATCAAAAATGATACCGAACAAAAAAAGGTTAATGACGAGTTAGAAAAAGAAAAAGAAGAAGCAAAAAAAGCCTTAGAAGAATCAAATAGAGCTCAAGAAGTTTTAGTTTCTGATCCTCTTTCAAGTGTGCATTCAAGCGACCATAAGAAAGTTGAAAAAATGCGCGAAAATATGAGTAATTTTGAAAATAAAATGAATAATGTTTTCGAAAATAATGAAAAATCATTAAACAGCGTTGAAAAAGCAAAATCCGATACGAAAAAGCTTGAAAAGATTAGAAGCTCAAGAAAAACTCTTGAAAAAAATGTTGATGAAAAAGATAAATATTTTAATCAAACCGCTGAAAAAGAAAGAAACAGAAACGGCTCTAATGAAAAATCAGTTAGCGAGGATATTAAAAGACTTAAATTGGAGCTTATGCCTCAAATAAAGGGAAAGACTGCTAATGCTAATGCGGAAACCGTTATTACTCCTTTGGCAAAAGAAACAACTGCTCAAACTATTTCAAGTGAAAGAAATCGTAGCATATTGCTTGATTACCAACAATCAAAAGAAAAAAAGGCTCAAAAAGACCAATCAAAAGGTATTCAAAGAACTGGCCAAATGGGTATGGAGTCACAACGAGCTTCCTAGCTTAGTAATTTAATTAAATAGATAAAAATAAATCTTTAATTTAAGGATTAAAAATATGAGTGAAGAACAAAATAATACAATTGAACAACCAGAAAATAATAAATACCAAAGAGCTGAAAATGACATAATTGATGGTATAAACATTTCTGCGGCAAAAGTTGTTAAAGAGCAAAGCAAAGAGCAAAGCAAAGAGCAAAGCAAAGAAGATGCTCCAGCTCAAAGCAATGAAGGCAATGGCGTAAAAGAAATCGTTAAAAAAGAAAAATCAGGTTTTGAAAAATTCAAAGATTTCTTCCCAAAATCTGGC
>JAKJEU010000070.1 GCA_022705265.1 Pseudomonadota bacterium
TCCGACTATTTATGTTGCATCTAATTATCAAAAGGGTTCAAAGGAATATGATTATATTTTGTGGCATGAAACTGAACATGCAAAGATATTAATTGAAAATAACAAGAAATATCTTGGGATCTTAGAGCAAAAAATGAAAAAATATGCAAGTGGAATAAAAATGACAAAAGCAAGCAACCCTAAGGAAGCTCAAAATAATGGAAATATAATTTTTGAAAAATTACACAATGCTTTTATGATTAATATGAATGATTTGAATAAGATGATTAATGGGCTTCAAGAAGATTTTGATAAAAAAGAAGATAAACAAGGCAAGGGAAAGTGGTATTTAAGTTCCACTTAATTAAAATGATTTTAAATTGTGCTTATAAAACATTAAAAAATGTATTATATTCGTAAATAATAAATAAAACAAAAGGGAATAAAACTTTATGAATAAGATTGAACTTGTAAAAGATGTTTATGCAGTCGGCGTAAAAGATTGGAATATCAAAAATTTTCATGGATATGCGATTACTCTTGGTATTACTTATAATGCATATGTTGTAAAGGGAAGTGAAAAAGTCGCTTTGATTGATACTGTAAAAGAAAAATTTACAGACGAATATATTGCAAGAGTAAAAGCAACAACAGATTTAGACAAGGTTGATTATGTTATTTGTAATCATGTTGAAATGGATCATTCAGGTGCGATTCCTCATTTGATGAAATTGTTAAGAAAAGATGCAATTTTGGTAACTTCAATGAAGGGTAAGGAAAATTTAGAAGCTCATTACGACATGAATGGCGTAAATATTCAAGTTGTGAAAACAGGCGATATTTTATCCTTAGGGGACAGAAATTTTAAATTCGTAAATACTCCGATGTTGCATTGGCCAGATTCGATGGAAACTTATTTAATCGAAGACAAAATTTTATTTTCAAACGACGGATTTGGACAACATTATACAGGTGAAATGTATTTTGATGACCGTGATGAATGTGTGATATTTGACCAAGCGGCTAAATATTATGCTAATATCTTGCAACTTTTTGATAAACCAGCAAATGCAGCCTTAAATATTTTAAAAGATGTTGAAATAAATATGATTGCTCCTGCTCATGGTGTGATTTTCAGAAAAAAAGAAAATATTGAAAAAATATTGAAAAAATATCAAGAATGGGCAAACGGAGTTAATCAAAACAAGGCGGTTGTTATTTATGATTCAATGTGGGGTGCCACCGAAATTATGGCTGACAAGGTAAAGGAAGCCTTTGAGGACAAAGGTGTGGAAGTAATTTTCCGCTCAGCTCGTGACCATGAATTTTCTGACATAGCAAAAGATATATTAGAAGCAAAATATATTGCAATTGGTTCTGCAACCTTAAATAACGGCTTGATGCCAAATATTATAAGAATTTTGGGATATTTTGAAGGTTTGAAACCTTTGAATAAAAAAGGCTTTGCTTTTGGTTCTTATGGTTGGAAAGGTGATGTGTTGACCAAGGTTGAAAATTTCTTTGATGCCGTAAAATGGGAAAAAATGGCTCCATATTGTGCGTTGAAATATCGCCCAAAAGAAGATGGATTAAAAGGTCTTTATGACACAGTTTACAATAACATCAAAGATTAAAAAGATAACGATTATTGGTTGTGCGGGTGCTGGTAAAAGCACTCTTGCAACCAAATTATCTTTGATTACTAAATTGCCTTTATTTCATCTTGATAAAGAATATTTTGGTAAAAATTGGCAAAAACCTGATAAAGAAGCCTTTAAATCAAGACTTGATGAAATAATTAACAAAGACGAATGGATAATTGATGGAAATTATTATTCATATTTGGATCAGCGGTTAAAATTGGTTGATTTGGTAATTTTTCTTAATGTTCCTTCATATATATGTTTTTTCAGAGCGTTAAAAAGAATGATTTTACCAAAATATAAATCAAGAAAAGATATGGCGGAAGGTTGTTTTGAAAGATTTGATTTGAATTTTTTAAAATATATTCTAACCTATGACAAAAAAATGAAGCCGAAAGTTTTGGAAGTTTTGAAAAAACACGAAAATGTTAAAATCATATCAATCAAAAACGATAAGGATATCGAAAGTCTTTTAAATAATTGTGAAAATGTATAAAAATCCAAAAGAAGTATTATCAAAAATATTCGGATACAAAGATTTCCGAGGAAGCCAAGAAAAAATCATCAACACTGTATTAAACGGTGAGGATTGTCTTGTTTTGATGCCAACTGGCGGTGGAAAATCGCTTTGTTATCAAATCCCTTCGCTTATTTTGGACGGAGTTACGATTGTTGTGTCTCCTTTGATTGCGTTGATGCAAGACCAAGTGCAAGGTTTAAAACAGTTAGGTGTTAGGGCAGAGGTTTTAAATTCTACTTTAAACCTTGAAGAATTAAAACGGGTTGAACGGCTTATTTTTAATAATAAGGTGGATATTGTTTATGTTTCTCCTGAAAAACTTAACAAAGAAGAGTTTCAAAATTTCCTTAAAAAAGTAAAAATTTCACTTTTTGCAATTGATGAAGCTCATTGCATATCTTCTTGGGGGCATGATTTTAGACCTGAGTATACTAAGCTTAATATTTTAAAGGAAATTTTTCCGAATATACCAAGAATCGCATTAACAGCAACCGCTGACAAAATTACCAGAGAGGATATTTTAAAAAACCTTAACATCGAAAATTCAAAAGTTTTTGTTTCAAGCTTTGACAGACCGAACATTGAATATAGTGTCGAGGAAAGAACAAACGAAAAAAAAACAATTAATCGATTTTATCAAAGCATATCACAAAGGCGATTCTGGGATTGTTTATTGTCTTTCACGAAAAAGAGTCGAAGATATGACCGAATATCTTTGCGACAAAGGTTTTAATGCAATTGCTTACCATGCTGGATTTGATAAAAAAACAAGAGAAGAAAATCAAACCAAATTTATCAAAGAAGATAATGTAATAATGGTTGCAACCGTTGCTTTTGGAATGGGGATTGATAAACCAGATGTAAGGTTTGTGGTTCACCTTGATTTGCCAAAAAATATCGAAGCATATTACCAAGAAACAGGAAGAGCGGGAAGAGACGGGTTACCTTCGAACGCTTTTATGGTTTACGGGGCAAGGGATATTGTTCAAATAAGGCAATTTATAAAAAATTCAGAAGCCAGCGAAGAACAAAAACGAATCGAGTTTAAAAAACTTAATTATTTAATCGAATATGCCGAAGCCACGAAATGCCGAAGAAAAGTTTTGCTTAATTATTTTGGTGAAGATGCCATTGATGCTTGTGGAAATTGTGATAATTGCAAAGAGCATTGTGAAACTTATGATGCGACTCTTGAAATGCAAAAGTTTTTGTCATGTGTTTATCGGGTAAGTCAAAATACTCAAATAAATTTTGGGGCAAGTCATATAATTGATGTTTTAAAAGGAAGGCAAAACGAAAAAATAGTTAAATATAATCACGATTCGTTGTCCACTTATGGAATTTGCAAAGATGTAAAGGAAATGGATTTAAAAGCCCTTGCAAGACAATCCATAATCATGGGCTATGTCGATGTTGATGATGAAAATAATACTTTGAAACTTAATAAAGATGCTTATAAAGTATTTGATGGAGCGGTAAAGGTTGAATTAAAACAATATAAAGAACGCAGGAAAATCATCGATTTGCTACCAAAATCAAAAATCATTTTTACAAAAGAAAATAACGATAAATTTGAAAACGATATGCAATTATTCGACAGGTTGAAAGAATTAAGGCTTTCTTTGGCAAAATCCGAGGATGTTCCTCCTTATATCATATTTAACGATAAAACTTTGATTGACATGGTTAACAAAAAACCAAAAGACAAAGACGAAATGTCTGATATTTCAGGAGTCGGAAGCCATAAGCTTGAAAAATATGGTAAGGTGTTTTTAGAAACGATAAACGCATAAGGTTTAAAAAAAGAGGACTTTGTTTCAAGCCCTCTTTTTATTTATCAACTAAATTTTCTTGGTTAAAAACTTTTCAATTTCCGCACCGATGAAAACAATCAATCCCCCGCAAATTGCATAAATCCAATCAACAAAAGATAATGGAGCAGAACCAAAAAGTTTGTTTACCACAGGAATATATGTAAAAGCAATTTGAACCAATATCATTGCAAATGCTCCAACAATCATCCACTTGTTGCTTAAAATTCCAGTTTTGAACAAAGATTGTTTTAATGATTTGCAACTGAACATAAAGAAGATGCCAGAAATAACCATAATATTAACGATAATTGTTCTTATGACTTTAAGTTGATTTGCGTCTGACAAAGCTCCACCTTCGTTAAAGAAAGCAAAGAAGCAAACCGCAACCATAAGGAGAGAGATATAACCGATTCTAAATACATAAAGCTTTGATAATACAGGACTTTCTTTTGGTCTTGGAACTCTTTGCATAATGTTATCTTCTTTTGGTTCAAAAGAGAACATAGTGCCTAAGAACACAGTAATCATCATATTAATCCACAAAACTTGAACCGGAGTAACAGGTAAATGTCCGCCAAAAGATTTGCTAAATAAGGTGGATAACGCAATGATAAAGGCGATTCCAACGCTGATGGATAAAGTCCAAATAATAAATTTGATTAAATTATCAAAAACGCCACGGCCTTCTTCTACGGCTCTTTCAATGGTTGCAAAGTTATCATCAGCCAAAATCATCGACCCAGCATTTTTCGCAACTTCTGTACCATTTTTTCCCATCGCTATGCCAATATTTGCTTGTTTTAAAGCAGGAGCATCGTTAACCCCGTCACCAGTCATGGCAACGATATTGCCCTTGCTTTGTAAAGCTTTAACTAACCTTAATTTTTGTTCCGGAGTAATACGAGCAAATACGGAAATATCAGTCGCAATTTCAGGCAAGTTTTTATCAGGCACCTGAGCAAGTTCAACCCCAGTAATAGCATCAGGAGTTCTATCACCTTCATTGGTTAAATTTAATTGTCGTGCAATAGCAGCAGCAGTAACTGCATGGTCGCCAGTAATCATTTTAAGTTTGATACCAGCTTCATGACAAGCTTTAATCGCGTTCATTGCTTCAACTCGTGGAGGGTCAATCATAGCAATAAGCCCAAGGAAAACCATTTCGTCTTTTACATCATCATGTTTGATATTAAGATTTGCGATTTTCTTTGAAGCAACGCCTAAAACTCTCATGCCTTCGCTTGCAAGTCTTTCAACCATTTTCAAAGCTTTTTCTTTGTCAAAATCCGTCAAAGAACCATCAATTGCCATCATCTTAGAACATTTTGGAATAACAACTTCCGAAGCACCTTTAAGATATATAGTACGATTTTTGTGAATAGTAGCCATATATTGGTAATCAGATTCGAAAGGAATAAGGTCGATTCGAGGGTTGGTTTTCAAAAATTCGTCATAATCGACATTAAGTTTTTTGCCAAGCACGATCAAAGCCGCCTCGGTAGGGTCGCCTTCGATTGAATATTCGTTATCTTTGAAAATAAGATTCGCATCGTTACAAACCGAACAAGCAAGCACAGCTTCTTTGATACCGTTTGTCATTTTTGTTTCGTTGCTATCGATATTTAAAAGAATACCCTTTGGTTCATATCCGTCGCCAGTAATAGTATATAAAGCATCACCAACATAAATCTTTTTAACGGTCATTTTATTTTGGGTCAAAGTTCCGGTTTTATCAGAACAAATGATATTGGTACTTCCCAAAGTTTCAACAGCAGGAAGCTTACGGATAATCGCCTTTTCCTTTGCCATTTTTGAAACACCGATTGCTAAGATAATAGTAAAAGCAGCAGGCAACCCTTCTGGGATAGCAGCAATAGCCAAAGCCACAGCAGCCATAAAGTTTTCTCTTATATCAAGCCCGTTAAAATATCCTGCAACAAAAGAAAAGATTGCCAAAAATAAAATGAACCATAAAAGTTTTCCGCTGAAAACCTTGATTTTTTGGGTTAATGGAGTGTCAAATTCATCAGCCTCTTTAATTAATTTTGAAATTTTTCCGATTTCGGTGCTATCTCCAACACTTGTAACAACTCCTAAGCCTTGTCCAAAAGTAATAAGAGTAGAAGCATAAGCCATATTAGTGCGGTCAGCGAGAGGCGTTTTTTCATCAAGCTCATTAATTTGTTTCGAAGCACTAACAGATTCCCCAGTCAAAGCCGATTCGTCGATTCGTAATTCGCTGTTTTCAATGATTCGGATATCAGCAGGAACTTTATCGCCAGACTTTAATATAACGATATCGCCAACAACTATATCAGAGGATTCGATAACCGAAGACTTACCATTTCTTATTACTGTTGTGGTACTGGTCATCGATTTGCTTAATGCTTTTAACGAGTCGATAGCTTTATTTTCCTGAATAACTCCGACAAAAGCGTTAAGGATAATAACGCCAAAGATAACCGAAGCGTCAACCGTTTCGCCAAGGAAAAGAGCAATAACGCCACATATAATAAGAACATATACAAGAGATTGGTGAAATTGTAATAAAAATCGTATTAAAACGCCTTTTTCTTTCTTTGGAGTAATAACATTCGCCCCAAATTTTTCTTTATTTTCCATGATTTTTTCGTCGGTTAGTCCAAAGTTTGAAATAACACCAAGATTATCTAATACATCTTTTTTGCTCAAAGAATGCCAAGAATTGTTTTCCATGATAATAAAATATCCTATTAAAATTAAAGTTTATAAATCCGTTTACAGGCACAAGAATAATATATGATTGCATTTAAGCAAAGTTAATAATAGAATTGATATGTATATTTACTAATAAAACTAACAATATTTATATTTTAAGGAAGAATTCATGGCAAAAAAGATATTCATAGTAGAAGATAATGAGCTAAATATGAAATTGTTTACTGACCTTTTGGTTGCAAACGGTTACGAAGTCATAAGTACAAGAGATGGAAGAGAAGCTCTTGACATGGTTATCGAGGAAAAACCAGACCTTATATTAATGGATATTCAAATGCCTGAAATTTCTGGGTTAGAAGTTACAAAGATATTAAAAGCGAATGACCAAACAAAGGATATTCCTGTTGTTGCTGTTACTGCTTTTGCAATGAAAGGTGATGAGGAAAAGATAAAAGAAGGTGGATGTGATGGATATATTGCAAAACCTATATCTATATTAAGCTTTCTTCAAACCATTGCTAAGTTTGTATAATCTATATATATGATTGAATTTTATAAAAAGAACTCGGGATTTTAAAATTTCGAGTTCTTTTTTTACATAACAGGTGCGATTCAAATGATAAAAATCAGATTCTTTTAAGGAAATTACAAAAAACGGCCAAAAAGCAAGGTAATATAGAGGGGAAAGATTTTATACTATTGAAAAAAAAGCCATTAAATTTAAAAAAAGCTATGCGTATAACTGGCGGGAACTGTGGGATT